>NZ_JBUEGB010000060.1:0-42237 GCF_054963695.1 Micromonospora sp. RTBAU3-60
TAAGCCGCATGGGATCCGCGGTGAGGTCACCGTGGAGGTGCGGACCGATGAGCCCGAAGCACGGTTCGCCCCCGGGTCGGTGCTGCGCACCGAGCCGGGGGCGGTCGCGCCTCCGGCGCCCGGGGCCTACCGGGTGCCGGACAAGTTGACCATCGAGTCGGCCCGCTGGCATCAGGGGCGGCTGCTGGTCGCCTTCGAGGGCGTGCTGGACCGCGACGTCGCCGAGGCGCTGCGCGGCACCCTGATCGGCGTGGACAGCGCCGACGTGGATCCGCCGGCGGACCCGGAGGAGTTCCTCGACCACCAGCTGGTCGGCCTGGCCGTGGTGACCCCGGCCGGCGAGCGGCTGGGCGAGGTGGCCCGGATCGACCACGCCCCCGCGTCCGACCTGCTGGTGCTGCGGCGCCCCGACGGGCGGACCGCGCTCATCCCGTTCGTCAAGGCGATTGTGCCCGAGGTCGACGTCCCGGGCGGACGCGTGGTGGTGGAGCTGCCCGGCGGGCTGCTCGACCTCTGACTGGAGCCACCCCTCATGCGCGTCGACATCGTGTCGATCTTCCCCGAGTACTTCGCCCCGCTGGACCTGTCGCTGATCGGCAAGGCCCGGGCGAGCGGCACCCTGCGGCTGGCCGTACACGATCTGCACACCTGGACCCACGACGTGCACCGCACGGTCGACGACACGCCCTACGGCGGCGGCCCCGGCATGCTGATGGGGCCGCCGGTCCGCTGACCTGGACCGATGCGTTGAAGATCATTCCGCGCATGTTCCGCGGCTGGCGACAAACGGTCGCCGCCAGTGGCCTACGGCCGCATACGCCAGCCGATCGACAACCACACATAAGTGCTGTTCAAAGCACGGTTTAGCTGACCTTGGGGGTGCCCCCCGGCAGGATTCGAACCTGCGACACACGGTTTAGGAAACCGTTGCTCTATCCCCTGAGCTACGAGGGCGAGAGCGCCTAGTCTAGCGACCTGCGCGTTGACCTGCGTCGTCCCAGCCGGCTGGACCGGGCGATGACCACACGTGGACCACACGGGGCGAGCCAGCGATCATGATCCTTTCCCCGCTTGACCCGAAGTGGCACCGGTTGACCCACCGTGGCACCGGCTGGAGAGCACACACCACGCACATCATCGAAGATCAACAACAGACGGGCACCTCACAGCAGGCCCAAACCAGACTCCCATCCTCGGTGCCCCGGCCTGGTGAAGGCTGGCTCCCAGATCGCCTTTAGCGGTGGCGGGCGGATCGCCGACCAGGCCGGCCGCCGGTCAGCTGCGCCGGGCGGGCCAGCAGCTTCGGATCCAACATCGACCGGTCCGGGTTCACTTGTCAGCAGACGGCCGAACCGACAGGTGGCGGCAGTCCACCCAAACCCACCGTCATGACCCAGATGCGCAGACCGGACGTGTCGGGTGACTGGGCGTCGCAGCACGGCCCGTGGTACGAGGGAAAGATCTTGGGATCCCGCATGGCCTCGGCGACCAAAGTGGAATGGCTGCGAACGGATAACCTTGGCGCCGAGGGAGTACAGAGTCGGGTGGTTCGGTCACACGGCCACCCTGTGCTCCACCGCGGTTCAGCCTGTCGGCCCAATCTTGCTAGATCGTCTGCCGGTGCACGGCGCCTTCAAGGAGGTAAGTTGCGACTGACGCAGGAAACCAGAATCCTCAAGAGGAAGGCCTTGTGGTCCCTTCGTCACAGCATGACGGTCTTCAACTCGCCGCACGACGACGGCCGAGTTACGGCGGTGCTGCTGTCTTTGCAGCATGCCTTCGAGATGCTCCTCAAGGCTGCGCTGGTCCAGAGACGAGTGCGCGTGTTCGACGCCGCCCTTGGCCGGTCGATCGGGCTAGAGCAGTGCCTTCGTCTTGCCAGCAACGATCGGGTGATCAAGCTCGCCACAGAGGAAGCTGGGACCATACGCGCGATTGATGCAATGCGGGACGATGAGCAGCACTGGTACAACATCGTCTCGGAGCAGATCCTCTATGTACACACACATACCTGGAACACGAGGAGTACGCCGACCCGCAGGTAGCCTTCAGGGCCGAGTTGTTTGAACTGTTCGCGCGAACCGAGGTGCAGCATCGGACCCTACTCGAACTACTGCACTTGATCTCCCGGCACGGCCAGGAAGAGCAGTCGGCGGCGGCAGAGCAGGGCTACCAACTCGTCACGAAATGCCCCAACAAGGACTGCGATCTACACGACCCCAAAGCCGCTCGCCCGGGTATCAAGGTGCCTTGGAACCAGCCAGGATTTTGCCCGAAATGCAAGAAGGCGCTGTGGGCCACTGACGCACTACGTATCTGGGAAGCCTTCCAGCCGGACGCCAGCAACGGCGAGGCGCTTGGCCGCACGCACCAGCTGATCGAACATCTCGTCCTACTCGGCGTAGCCCTGAGTTTCGAAGAGCTCTCCCCTAAAATGCTGCAACAGACAGCCTTTATCTGCGACGGCGACCTCGCAGTTTTCGGACAAGCGGCTCGGTTCCAGCGCTGCCTACGCGGCGCATGGCAGGCGCTCAACATGCGGGCCCGCGCCCGCGGTCATCAGCCGCCGATCGTGTTCGGAGTAGCTAAAAGCGGCTACCCCGTAGAACATCTGCACGGCATCCGACGATTCATCAAACGTCGCCAGTTCATGCGCCTCGACCACGAGTACATGACCGGACGGCTGCGAATCAGCAGCCTCGATGAGACCTACTTCGGCAGGAAACTCTACTACCATGCCGATGATGGTCAATTGCTTTGCATCACCATCCTGCCGGACACCGACGTCGCGTATGACACCAAACGCGAGGCCCCCAATCCCAAAAGTGCAACTCCACCCGAGGACCTCAGTCTTGCTAGCCGGTTCGTCACCCTTCGTCGGACGCTCGAAGCGCTTGATCTCCTAGGCACCCGCCTATACGACGATGCGCTGATTCCCGTCTCGCTCGCGCACCACTGGGCTGCCTACCCGCTCGCGAACGCGGAACGCGTCCTACGGGTGCTGACCGAGCAGTCGCTTGGTAAGCCCGAGAAGGGTTGATTGCATCAGGAGACATCGGCACGTGGTGTGATCCGCCGGCCAACCACGACGGTGCAGTGAAGGCATGTTGCCGTCCGGACGCACGTAATTGTCATTCTGGGCACACGGGGACAGTTCGATCAACTGGCGGTGTGGGGCATTCGAGCAAGTCGGCCTGCACCGCGGCCGGCGGGTCATTCGCAACGGTCTTCGGCGCCTCGGCCGTACGGTTCACAGCAGTCGGCGCGGTGCCGGTAGACCCGTAGATCGCGGCCGTTCCGGTGGCCGTGCTCGGGCGTGATCTCGTACAGGCAGGCCTGCCACACGACGGTTTCCCCGCCGCCGGGCACCACTTGGCCGTCACCTGGCCCGCCGCGTAGCAGCACGTCCACGCTCCGACGGTACGTGCTTGGCGACGGCGGGGCGCGGCGTACGGGACTCTGTCGTCGGGGTTCGGATGGGCGCGTGGGATGGCGCGGTCCCCGCAACTGTTCGCTGCGGGGACCGGTCGTCGGTGGCCTGCGGCCGGGGCTGCTGCACCTGCCCGTTGCCGTGGCCAGCAGCCGAGCGGTGACCTCGCCGACCGGATCAGGTTCGCCTGCGGTGCCCGTCGCTCGCCAGCCCGGGATCGCTTGCTCTAAAGAACTTTGGCCGCTGTGGAAAACGCCCTGAAATGACCGAATGTGCTAGCGCCCTCCGCGACCAGGCGGTTGTCGCCGCGTATGTCGAACGGGTTTCACGAGCGAGCAATGCCTGGATCCCATCCGGTCGCCCGAGCGCTGGCACCTTACGAGGTGACAGCGGTGGTAGGCGGCGCCGAATCAGTCCGCGCAGACTGGTCCGACGTGCTTTGAACAGGAGGAGGGCATCCTTCTTTGCTGGATGGTCCGGCGATGGGTGCTGTGACCACTGCTGTATTCGTTGTCGCGGATCTCCGCCCGAGGCGAGCCGGTTCCCTCCCACGATGACGTGGGGGGCGGAGATGAGCGGGGCTCATGGGCGGGGCTGGAAGTGAGTTCCGGCCGGGCACGGGCGGGTGCGGCGGAGCCGGTGCTGCGTCGGCCGGTTGCGCCGATGCTCGCCGCGCCGGTCGATGCGGTGCCCGAGGGCCGGGATCTGGTGCACGAGCCGAAATGGGATGGGTGGCGAGCGATCGCCTTCCGCGAGGCGGACGGGGTGTATTTGCAGTCGCGGGCCGGCCGGAACCTGACGACCTACTTCCCGGACATCACCCGGGCAATCCGGGCAGCCATCCCGCCCGGTGCCGTGCTCGACGGTGAGCTGATCGTCTGGGAGCGTGGCCGGACCAACTTCGCGCAGCTGCAGCGGCGCGTCACCGCCGGCCGCGCTGTGCTGCGCGTGGCGCGCGAGTGCCCTGCCCATTACGTGCTGTTCGATCTGCTCGCCGACGTCGGCGGGCAGGTGATCCTGGACCTGCCGCTGGTACAACGCCGGGCCCGGCTGGAGCGGCTGCTCGCCGGCGCCCCGGCGCAGCTCACCGTGACCCCGCAGACGGCCGACATGCGGGAGGTGTCGGACTGGCTGCTGAACTGGACCGTCGCGGTGGGGGTCGAGGGCGTGGTCAGCAAGCGCCTGGATGGCCGGTACGAGCCCGGCCGCCGCGGCTGGTCGAAGTTCCGTACCCGCATTGTCACCGAGGCCATCATCGGCGGGGTTACTGGCAGCATCACCCGCCCGGAGACCCTACTACTCGGCCGATTCGACCGGCGGGAACGGCTGCGGTACACCGGCCGCTCCCACCCACTGACCACCGATCAGCGGGCGGCGCTGGCCGAGCAGCTGTCGCCGCCGCGCATGCCGCGCCGCGGCGCGGTCGCGCACCCGTGGCCGAATCCACTGCCGGCGTCCTGGTCCGGCCAGCTGGACCGGCCGGAGCCGCTGCCGTACGTGCAGGTGGAACCCAGCGTGGTGGCGGAGATCGACGCCGACGTGGCGTTCGAACACGGACGATGGCGCCACCGCGTGCGGTACACGCGGGCCCGGCCAGACCTGTCGGTCTATGACGTCCCGCTGCTGCTCGGCGAGGAGGAGGGCTACTACGGCGACCCGGGGTGAAGCATCCACGGCCCTGCCAATGAGCAGCAGGTGCTTCCGGACCCGCTGCAGTCACGCCTTAAACAGTCACCTGAGCGTGAGCCGATTGCATCCGCAACTGCCGATGTCAGGGCGTTCGCCCGTTCGCCGACTTGCACGGCTGATGCGCCCGACTTGGCTCACGGTTGGCTGATTCTGGGGCCTGCGAGGCTGTGACCTGGGGGGTTGCGTCGGGAGGCACGCACTAAATGGGTCGGGTTCTATCGTGTCGGCTGTGGCGTACGTGCGGACGGTGAAGACGGCGTCCGGAGCGCGGGCGGTGCAGATCGTGCACTCCGAGCGGCGGGCTCGCGGGATATCGAGCACATCGGGTCCGCGCACACGGATGCGGACCTGGAACTGCTGAAGGCGGTGGCTCGGCAGCGGGTGGCCGTGGGGCAGGGCGAGTTGGATCTGCGTCTGCCGAGCAGCCCGGCCAACGGGGGCGGTCCGTTGCCGATCACGTCCACGAGGGCCGGGCACCTGTTGGATGCTTTGGGCCGCGGGTACGACGCCCTGGGGTTCGCCGCGGCGGCCGAGCAGGACGAGGTGTTCAAGGCGTTGGTCCTGGCCCGGATAATTGAACCGACCAGCAAACTCGACTCGGTGCGGGTGTTGGACGAGGCCGGCGCGTGGGCGCCGTCGTACGCGACGATCAAGCGGCGGTTGCGGCTGTATGCCACGGGAGGCAAGGCTTCCGCCGCCGGCGAGAAGACCGAGGGCGTGCCGGTCGAGGACGGCGCTGAGCCGACGTTTGATCCGGCTGGTGGCCCGTGGCGGGCGCGGCTGGCACGCGCCTGCGCCGAGCATGTGCGCCTCGGGCCGGCGACGTTCCTGCTCTACGACGTCACGACGTTGTACTTCGAGGCCGACGAAGGTGACGGGTTCCGTGAGCCTGGCTTCAGCAAGGAGAGGCGTCTCGAACCGCAGATCACCGTCGGTCTGCTCACCGACGGGTCGGGATTCCCGCTGATGGTGCATGCGTTTGAGGGCAACCGGGCCGAGACCACCACCATGATGCCGGTCCTACGGGCCTTCCTCGACGCACACCGCCTGTCGGATGTCACCGTCATCGCCGATGCGGGGATGGTGTCGGAGGCGAACAAACGCGCGATCGAACAGGCCGGGCTGTCGTTCATTCTCGGCGCCCGCGTTCCCGACGTGCCCTACGTCGTCACAGAATGGCGCGACGCCCACCCCGACGCCGAGATCCCCGACGGGCACGTGTTCGTCCAGCCGTGGCCGGCCGGCCACGGCGACAAACGCCGCGACCACACCATCTTCTACCAGTACCGGGCTGACCGGGCCCGACGCACCCTTCGGGGTATCGACACCCAGGTCGCCAAGGCCGAGAATGCCGTCGCCGGCAAAACAGCGGTCAAGCGGAACCGGTACGTACGCCTGACCGGCGCGACCAAGAGCGTGAACCGGGCCCTGGAGGCCAAGAACCGGGCCCTGGCCGGCATCAAGGGCTACGTCACCAACCTCCCGAACCCGGACCCGCAGCAGGTGATCGGCGCCTACAGCCGGCTGCTACAGGTGGAGAAGTCCTTCCGGATGTCCAAGACGGACCTGGCTGCCCGGCCGATCTACCACCACACCCGCGAGTCGATCGAAGCCCACCTGACCATCGTGTTCGCCGCCCTGGCCGTGTCCCGCTGGATCGAGAACACCACCGGCTGGACCATCAAACGCTTCGTCACCACCGCCCGCCGCTACCGCACCATCCAGATCCAAGCCGGCGACCACACGATCACCGCAGCCGACCCCATACCCGCCGAACTCCAAGCCGCCCTCGACCTCATCCACGGCACGCACTAAATGAGCCAAGTCGGGTTAAACAGTCACCTGAGCGTGAGCCGATTGCATCCGCAACTGCCGATGTGAGGGCGTTCGCCCGTTCGCCGACTTGCACGGCTGATGCGGTTTGGTAGCCTCGGGCTTTGTCAATTCTTCTTAGGAAGCCTCAGCGGACCGCTTGGCGTCAGATTCCATTCGTGGGCATGGACGAGCGGTACGCGCCCGAACTTGCCAAGGGCCTCGGTTGCGGCGAGAACCTGCTTCCCCACGGCCTCGTCCTCCCGTTCTATGATCCCCGCATATTCGAAGAATTCCTGGCAAGCAGACACGGTTTTGAGGAATAGCGAGGGTAGCTGGTAAAGTGCGAAGTTGGTCCGGTACTCGCGAAACTCTGGTTTCAGGGTGACCACCTTTCCGTCAGGCTCGCCCCAACCGTTGCGCATCACTTCGCCCATCGAGAAGTGCAGGGCGCGACTCGCGGCGGCATGCAAGTAGTCGTACAGGTCTTTATGGCCGGTCTGTTTTGCGACCCAGCTCGCGCTCGGCAGCGGGCGCCCCGACCAATTGAACTGTTCGCGGATCTTCGCCAGCTCATCGTTCGCACGAGTTAGCTGCTGCTCTTGGGCGTCTAAAAAGGTTACCGGATACCATAGCTCCTGCATCACAGCGTCGCCGACGTAGGCACGCTGGGCGAGCAGTGAGCGGATACCGTCGGACCGCCCCATGACCATGAGCAGATTCTGCGCATCCTGCTGCGGCAGGTCCTTCACCCACAGCATCCAAAGCAACTCGTCGAGAGCGGGCCGGATGAACCCGACCGCCAGATGACCCAGCCCGACCTTGGCCAGCACCACGGTGGCGTCAAGCGCCTCGAGCTGACGCCGAAGGATGTAGTTAACCGCGATCCGGCGAAGGTCGCACCAGGCTGCATCCCAGGTCAGGTCACCAATGACAAGCGCCTGCTTCGTCGCGGCGATCCACACCTCGACGGCCGCCGAACGCGCTTCGACGTCGACATTCTCATTGACAGCCACTAAGAAATAATGACATGTCCCTGCCTGCTCACAACGTAGTAGGTGTACGGCGCCACCCGAGCCAACGGCGACGTCCAAATAGGGCGGATTGAGCGGAATTCCGCGAGGTTCATCGCCGTGAAGTGGCATGCTCGCGGCCCGCGCGGCCTCCCCTGAGAGCTTCGTGGAACGAGCGCAGAGCTGCGGCGCAGCTAGGCTGCAGATTGACAGCGCGAGGGCCAACTCAGGCCCATCATCTATCGTTGGCGAGTCACCCTAGAGAATGGAGATCTATGTCTATGATCAATCTGGATCTCCACTCTTCGCTCGTCCGAGGTCGGCAGGCCGTCGAGGCGTACATCACTGAGTGCCGCGACCAACTCGGCGAGTACACGTGGGATGAAGAACATGCCACTGTCCGCTTGATCCACGCTGCACATCCGGTCGCCAGGTATATCCCCTTCACCCGCAATCAGGAGGGTGGGACCCCTACCTCTAGTGGAACCGGCGCCGACTGGCTGTGGTGGTGGCTGTCCCCAACTGGCGAATGCTTCGGCATGCTCGTCCAAGCGAAGAACCTCAAGCGGGTTGGTGGGAGATGGGACGTCGACCTCAACTACGCGAAGCGCAAGCAGATCATCGACCTGCTTAACGCCTCCGATCTCCTCAAGGTGCCGGCCGTCTACACGCTCTACTGCGGCGATCTTGCATATCGTCCTGATCTTACCTGCGGTGGAGGCCACACCTCTGACGCTCTCGACCGGTGTCACCGATCTGCTGTTTGCGCCCTGCCCGCCCTGATCGCCAGCCAGCTCGCTACTTTCACCGTGCTCGACTCGCCAGGCCAAGCCGCCATAGAAGCCTACCAGTATGCGTTCCCTCTGGAGGATCTCGCCGACACCAGCCTGGGGACTCCGTTCGTTGACGATCTCAACCTTCACCACATCGACGGCGAATTGCTGGAGTTCCTGACCCAGCCGCAAGGCATGCCGCGTGACATCGCCAAGAAGATCTTCGGCATGGTGTCGAGAATGCGATCGGGCCAGTTCGCTTTAGCGGTTAGCGAGCACCAGCGGGTTGACGAGGATGCCGTCGTCTTCGAGGATCTCCCGACGGACCGAGGGCATTTCGGCGTGCCTTACTTTGATCATGTTCTGCGAGGTCTCCGTCGCCAACCCCCGGACTACCTTGTCGCGCCGGCGAATGGTGAGGATCCTCCGCCGTGGCTGTCCGGGCTCGTGGCGGGGATCGTGCTGTTCGATGCGGCGTGACGCTGGCGGGTACGAGGACCTCCGCAAAGAATACGGCCGCCGCGTAACCTTCATCGCAGCCCTGACGTCCGCGCGACGCTTGTATTGCTCGGGCTGAGGCAATTCCATCCGCCCTCCCCTGGCCTGGTTGCTGTGACGAACTGTGGCTCCGACGGCTGGCGTCTACTTTCCCTTGGTGGCGCACTCTCTCCTGCCGCGAACCGCTCGCTACGGAGCATGACGGATGCTGGGGTGTCGGATGTCCGACCGTGCCGATGACAGCACGCCCGATCTTGGCGATAATCCTGTGCCCGGTCGTGCCGACGGGAAGACGTCATCATGCTGGCTCACTACGGAACGACAGGCCGAGTAGAGGAGCAACGAGTCGTGAGCAAGCTGTCGTTGCCAGACAAGACCTTCCTGGAGGCTGTGCTGGGCATGAGTGGTGGATATGTCCTCGACCTCACAAACACATCATTGGCGCAGCTATTCGACGACCTCGCCATCGACATTTACGAGGATAAGTACGCCGAGTATGGAGTGTCGAAGGCAAACAGGTTGAGGACGCTGTGGAAGATCGGCTCAGATTCCGAGGTCGCATCAACGCTCGGTACCCTCGCGGACTACATCGAAGCGAAGCAGGCTGCTCCGGGCTTTTCAGGCTTCCGCGAGGAGATCACGGACGACCAGATCGCCAGGATCCGAAGGATCGCGGCGGAGCTCGATGGTGCACCGCCTGCTGGCATGGGGCAGACAACGTCGGCCGACGACGTAGCTGACCCCACGCCCGCCATCTTCACTACCGAAGCGACGGTTTCAAAGAACAAGATTCAGATCGAGATCCACGGAGACATTTACAACCACATCGGGCAGTACCTGGCGACCGGGGACTACTTCCATGCAGTCGAGGAGTCCTACAAGCTGGTGCGCGAGAAGCTCCGCGAGATCACGGGCAAGGAGAAGGCCTCGGACGTCTTCAACAACAGTGCCCAGAACACCGCACACTACGAAGCTCTGTTCGGTAAGGCGACACCTGCCAACGACGCGGAAGCAGACTTCTTCCGAGGTATCGGGTACCTACACTTGGGTGTCCAGCATCTCAGAAACGAGAAGGCCCACACGCCGGCAACACCTCTCGAACCCAACCTTGCCGTGCACTACATCTCGCTGGCGAGCCTCGCCTACGACCTGATCACGCGATACGTCAGCGAAGACACGATCAAGGAGCTTGAAGACCTGGTTCTCACCAAGCGCCAGAGCTACCGAACCGCAGGCGCCTTTTACCGTGACTTCGAGGATGGCAAGTGGCTGCGAAACCTGACGCTCCCTGCCAAAGTTCAGTCCTCCGCAGTGCGTAAGGTGCTCAAGACCAAGTGGCTGGACGAGGCTGACTTCACCCGGAGCTACGACCACAGCAACATCGTGCTGATGCGGCTTGAGCTCGTGGTCGACGAGCTCACCGAAGCTGACCTCGACCGCTTGCTGGATCTACCGACAAAGGACTCGTACGGGAACGACCAATCGGCAGGTATGCAACAGTTCTTGGAGTTTGTTCAGAAGAAGTATCCGGACGCGATTTCACAGAAGGCGAAGGACTGGCTCACGAAGGAGCAGTCCTGACGAGCGCCCTCCGAGCTTGAACGGATAGGCTTCCGGGTCCAAATTTCGGGCCCCTGCTCCGCTCGCGCTCTATTCCTTACGAGTGAAGTTCCCATGTTCAAAGCCTTCATTGGGATTGGTGCAGCGGCGCCTGAACAAGACGGCCTATCGCGTGGCGCGGCTTCGCCCAAGCCCTTCCGCCCGCAGCGCGACTACGCGGCCTTCGGACCTCTCGTCTTCCCGCGATCCCAGTACGACAGTGCGGTCCGCCGCGCAGCTGCCGACGCCACGGCGATCGAGTATTCACGTTCGCGATTGGACGCTGCGGACGCCTCATCTGCCGCTGACCGAGCGATCCGGTAGCCCGGCGTCACGAGCAGCGGCTGGCTTCAGGAGCGGCTTGCCCGGGGCCCCTGATTTTGGCTGGCGAATACAGCCGGTAGCGAAGGGTGGAAGTCGGCCACCGCAGGTAGGTGCCGTTGAGGCTCACCGAGCTGCCGTTCGGGTCAGGTGTCCTGGTGGTGGTGGCCTTTGGCGGCGCAGTCGTCCCAGATGCGAGTCAGGTGTTGGGTCATGCGGGCGGTGGCCGGGTGGTCGGGGTGGTGGCGGCGGTGGGTGGTGATGGTGTCGGCGAGGAGGGTGCGGGCGGCTTGGCAGTGGCCGAGGTCGTGGAGGACGAGGGCGGTGGTGGCGTGGGCGGCGAGGGTTCGGTGGGCGTGCGGGCCTTCGAGGCGGGTGAGCTGTTCGGCCAGTGCGCGGTAGAGGTGGTAGGCGCGTTGGTGATGTCCAGCCCGCCGGTGGGCGACGGCGTGGAGGTGGAGGGTGTGGAGGCCGCGCGGGTGGGTGGGGCCGTGGAGTTGGACTGTGCTGCGGTGGGCGTAGGTGGCCCAGGCGATGGCCTCGGACGGGTGGCCGAGCCGGAGGAGCACTTCGGCCAGCAGCGTGGCGGCGTCGGTGTAGAGCGGGTGGGCGGGAGCGGTGGTGGGATCGATGTCGGTGAGGCTGTTGTGCAGGAGTTGCCGGGCGCGCAGTGGATCGTCGAAGGCTAGGTGACGGGCGGTGGCGATGGTCTGTGCGTGTTCGGTGTCGGCGCCGGGGCCGGGTAGGGGTGCGGCGCGCCAGGTGAGGGCGATGTCGCCGGGGGTGGCGCCGATGGTGATGCGGGCGAGGACGCGGTGGGCGTGGGTCGCGGCGAGGTGTGGGGGCATCGGCGCGCCGGCGGCGGGGATGATTCGCGGTGCGTGTCGCAGGATGGCTCGGCCGATGGCGTCGGCGATGGCCGCGGCGTCGAGGGGTCGGGGTCGGCAGCCCGCCCGGCACTGGTAGCCCTGCACGGAGTCCTGCAGCTCGGCGTGGGCCATCGGTTGGTGGCAGAACGTGCAGTGCAGCAGCCTCGTCGGTAGGTACGCCTCCCACGAGTCGGCGGCCGCCCTGCCCGACTGGGGCGGGGATGGGGTGGTGGCTTTGGTGACCCATTTCTGCACGAGGCGCGGGTCGAGGTTCAGTTGGCGGGCGACGGTGGTGACCGCGCCGTATGCCTTGACGGTGCGGGCATCCGCGACGCGCTGCACGACAGCGTCGATCAGGTCTGGTGGGTATTTGCGAGGAAAGGCCATGAGATGCGATGCCGGTTCGGGGTGTCGAGGGCGGTGCGGCTACGGGTGCAGGTCTTGCCAGCGGTTATCGACCGGGTGGGTGGGGTTGATCGGCATGGCGCTGCCGCGGCGGGAGTTGCGGCGCATCGGGTGCAGGGTCGGCCCGTCGGGCAGGGTGATCGCGGGTCGGGGTGTGTAGCCGTAGCGGGCGTACAGGCGTTCGCAGCCTGCCGGGATGGTGGTCCAGGCGGGCAGGTCTATCCGGTTGAGGCGGCTGCGGTGGTGGGCCAGCAGTGCGGTGCCATGGCCGGCCTTCTGGGCGTCAGGGCGGACCGCGAGGAAGGCGAGGTGGTAGTGCGGTTCGGTGGGCTGTTTCACCGATAGCAGGCTGTCCAACAGGTCGAACCGGTCGACGTGGTCGCCGGCTGCGTCGATGAGGCGGATGCGGTAGTTGGCTGGTGGTGGAATGGGTCGGTAGCGGTGGAAGCCGACGGTGGCGGCGGCATCGTCGGTGAGGTGGATGTCGCCGAAGAACATCGCGTGTTCCACCCAGATCCCGACGACCCCTGTCAGCACCTGGCGCCGCTGATCGGGGTCGGGCACCAGCCACGCGGCGAACGGACTGGAGTGCAAGGCGTCGGCGATCAGCGCGGCGACCAGGTCCTTGTCCGTCCAGCGGGCGGCACGGATACGCACAGGAGCCTCCATCGGATGGGTACCTCGGTGGGTGTGGGTCAGCGGTAGGCGGCGGTGGCAAGGTCACCGACCGCGGCATCGACGGCGCCGGTGATGTCCCGCACCGACCGGTGGTGCCGACCGGCGATCGTCTTCAGCCGTGCGATGAGGGTGGTGGTGTCGTCGTCGAGGTAGAGGTGCTCGGTGAGGCCGAGGGTCGCGACGAGGCCGGCGAGGGCGGCAGTGTGGTTGTCGGGCTGGTCGCGGCCGGTGGCGAGGTACCGCAGGCGGGCTCGGGCGACGACGGCCCATTTGGTGTCGGTGGCGAGGTAGATGTCGGTGCGGGCGAGACCTGCGAGGCGTCGACGTGTGCTGTGGCGGAGGATGCCGGCGGCGACGAGCCCGGCGCGGGTGCGCTCGTACAGGTCGGGGGAGAAGCCGCGCAGGAACGCCTTCACCTGTGGGGCGGTGCGCCCATGGCGGATGGCGGCGATGGCGGTGTCGGCGATCAGGTCCCCGACTGGCTGATCGGTGTGCAGGCGCAGCCACCGCTCGGCGGCCGGACGGTCGTCGTGAGGGTCGAGGACCACCCGACCGGCCAGGAACAGGTCGATCAGGACCGCGCCGGCCAGCCCGATGGCCAGGGCCTGGCGGTGGATGTGCGGGTGGGCGGTGTCGTCGTCGTGGCCGAGCAGGAACAACTCGTCCCGCAGCGGCAGTCGAGGAAGACCCATGCCGCCGCCCTACCGCAGCCCGGCCGCGGACTGCCGCAGCCGGCCGTGCACCCCGCCGTACGCGGCGGCAGCCGCGGGAAGCAGCGCCTTGTCGACGGCAGCGAGGATCGTGTAGTTGGGGTCGCACACGTTGCCGATCGGCGCCCGCCCCGCCTGCGACACCAACTGATAGGCGTCCAGCATCTCCAGCCGGGTCAGGGATCCCACCCAGTCGACGAGGTCGTGGTGGGCGATGCGGTAGGCGTCCTCCAGGGGACGGGCGCACCCGATCGACATGATCGAGGTGTCGGTTTCCAGGCGCGGCCACAGGGTCGGCATGCCCTTGATGACTTCGATGGCGAGGGTTGTGGTGGTGGCGATCTCGACACCGACGCCGCAGGCTTCGCCTTCGCCTTGGCGGGCGTGGCCGTCGCCGAGGGCGAGCATCGCCCCGTGCACCTTGACGCCGAGGTAGAGGGTGGTGCCGGCGCGCAGTTGCGGGGTGTCGAGGTTCCCGCCGTGGGTGTCCGGGACGATCGTGGAGCGAGCTTCGAAGCCGCCGGGGGCGACCCCGATAGTGCCGATCATCGCCTCCAGGGGCAGGTCCACGGTGTGGTCGGTTTCGGTGGCCTGGAACCGCACCGTGCCCGCCTGGCGGTCGATGCCGTACACCCACACCCGTTCTTCGAGCGATGGCTGCAGGGTGGCCGTGTGGGAGGTCGAGGTGAGGGCGCCGAAGTGTGGGAACGTCGAGGACACACCCCAGTCCCGGGCCGGGGTGATCGAGGCGAGGTGGATGGCGAGGGTGTCGCCGGGCTCGGCGTCCTCGACGAAGAACGGCCCGGACACGGGGTTGAGGTAGGGCATGCGGCACACCTGCGACGGCAGATCCGCCGGCCCGCGCACGAGACCGCCGAAGCAGTCCTCGGTGAAGACCTCGAGGACGTCGCCGGAGCGCAGGTGCGCGACCGGCATTCGGCCGCCGAAGGTGTAGGCCAGCTCGTCCCGCGCCGGCCGGTAGGTGACCTTGTCCATGGCCATCACACCCGCTCCACGTCACGCTGCTGCGACTCGGCGGGCGCCAGCCCGCAGAGCACCGGCCGGCGACCCGACAGATACAGGCCGGCAAGAATCAGGACGCCGAGGGCGAGCCAGGCCAGGCCCAAGCGTTGGGCGGCGATGTTGGCGTTGACCACCACGTAGGCGAGGATCACGAACCCGACCGCGGGCATCACCAGATGCGCCCACCAGTTCCCGCTGCGACCGCGGATGAGGTGGTGCACGGCCACGGAGACGTGCAGGACGAGGAAGGCGACCATCGCCCCGAAGTTGATCAGCGACGACAACACCGTGATTCCATCCGCCCGGGTCGCCATGTACAGGCCCAGGGCCAGGGACACGGCCCCGGTGAGCAGGGTGGCGTTGATCGGCACGCTGCGGCGGATCGACACTTTCGCCAGGAAGGCGGGTAGCTGCCGGTCGCGGGCCATCGCGTACAGCAGCCGGGAGGTGGCGACCTGGGCGACCATCGAGTTCGGCAGCCCCCACGCCACCGCCGTGGCCACCGCACACACGGTCGCCAGCCAACCCCCGCCAGCGACCTGAGCGGCGTCGTAGAAGGCGGTCCCGTTCGGGTCGCGGCCGGCGAGCAGCCCGGCCGGGTTGGGGACAAGCATCGCCGCGAGCCACGTCTGGGCGATGAACAGCACTCCCGCCAGCACGAGGACGGCGGCCATGGCACGGCCGATCTGCCGGGAACCACCCGTGGTTTCCTCGGCGAGCATGCTGATGCCGTCGAAGCCGAGGAAGGACAGCACCGCGATCGACACCGCCCCCGCGACGAGGGACCACGTGAAGGTGTCTGAGTTGTAGAACGCCTCCCAGCTGAAGCGGCCCTTCCCGGAGGCGAGGGCCCGGCCGGCGACGGCGATGAAGACGGCCAGGACGATCAGCTCGCCGACCAGCATGATTCGGGTGACCACCGCGGTCATGCGGATCCCGACCGAGTTGACGACCGTGTTGACCGCGACGAAGCCCAACAGCCACGCCCACACCGGCACCGCGGGCACGGTCGCGTGCATCGCCACCGACGCCACTAGATACAACAAGCCCGGCACGAGCACATAGTCGAGGAGGATCACCCAGCCGGCGAGGAACCCGACCGGCGGGCTGATGCCTCGGCCGGCGTAGTTGTAGACGCTGCCCGACATCGGGAAGGCTCGCACCATCTGCGCGTACGAGAACGCGGTGAACACCAACGCCACCACGCCGATCGCATAGGCCAGGGCGACCATCCCGCCGGAGCCGGCGTACACACTGCCGAAGATCGCCATCGGCGCGATCGGCACCATGTACACCAGCCCATAGGCCAGCAGGTCCCGGAATCGCAGCTGCCGGCTCAACTCCTGCCGGTATCCGTAGCGCGCCAAGTCGTCTTGAAAATACATATTGCCCATCCGATGAGTCGCAGTTCTTTGGCGGTAATGGCATTTGCTGCCGCCGTAACGATGAATTGCACTACGCATGAAGGGTCGCGTGGATAAGCGACCTGGTCGATACCGGATATGCGGACAAAGGTTGTTGTCCGCATCGGCGTTCGCCGACAAGGTGATCCAGTCGGGGGCGCGGATCAGGATGGCCAGCGGCAGGGGCGAGAGTCTCGGGCGTAAAGTCGGCCCTGCCCGAGGAGCGTGGGCGCAGGCACGACACGCGACCTTGCGGGGCTAGGTACTGGCGCCTCAAGCCCGGGCGTGAGGGCTGCCCTTGGGTGCAGTCGGGAGTTGATCGAGAGGGGCCCGTGAACGTGGCGGCAGACTTCGCCGGTGTGTCGGTGGAGGACGCTGTCCGCGCCTCCACGAGCTACGACCAGCTTCGTGCCGACGACGGCGCCCTGTACTGGCTAGAGGCTCGACCCGCGTCTGGCGGCCACGGAACCGTGACGAGGTGGCGGTCTGGCGAGGGCAAACGCACCATCAGTCCTGACGGGTTCGACGTGGCCAGTAGTGCCCACGCGTACGGGGGAGGATCTTTCGTTGTCGCCGAAGGCACTTTGTGGTGTATCGGCGACGCCGGCCTGCACCGAAGCCGCTGCGGCAGCGGACAGCTCGAGCTGATCACTCAGGGGGCCGTCGGCGACCTGACCGTCGGTGACGGCGAGTTGTTGGCGGTGCGCGAATCAGAGCAGGGCGACGAAATCCTCGGGATGTCGCTGGCGGACCGTACGCAGGTGCGGACGCTCATCGCGTCAACCGGTTTCCTTGGTGCGCCTCGACCGGGCCCCAGCTTGTTGGCCTGGGCCGCCTGGAGCGAGCGCGACATGCCCTGGGACGCGTGTGAGGTGTGGGTTGCTCCGTACCTGTCTGGTGGGCACGTCGGAAGCCCGAGGAAGGTCGCCGGTGGCTCGAATGAGTCCGCGGTCGAGCCGCGATGGGGGCCGGATGAAGCGCTGTACTTCATGTCGGACCGCAGCGGCTGGTGGAACCTATATCGGTGGAACGGCGGCACGATCGAGGCGGTTGCGCCAATCGCGGGTGAATGTGCCGCGGAGCCGTGGGAGTTGGGCTACGCGTCGTACGAGTTCCTTGCCGATGGCCGGATCGCGATGGTGGTGCAGGAGGGGCCGCGGCACCGCCTCGTCGTCATCGAACCTGATGGCGCCGTTCGCCCGGTCGATCTTCCTTATACGTCGATCAAGCCCTACCTGGCGGCGCAGGGCACGACAGTGGCGTTGATCGGATCGTCACCGACCGCCGCTCCGCAGGTTGGGGTGGTGAACCTCGCCGATGACGATCCCCGGTTGGAGGTGCTCGCCAGGTCGGAGCACGCGGAACTCTCCGAGGCGCAGGTGTCCACCCCGACGGAACTACGGATCGGTGTTCCCGGTGGCCGTGAGGTGGTTGCCCTGGTGTATCCACCGACGGGTTCGGTGGCGGCGGACTGGTGTGCACCGCTGATCGTTCGGGCGCATCCTGGGCCCACCGCCTCCTGCCTGCTGCGTCTGGATTGGCAGGCGCAGTTCTTCACGAGTCGCGGCTTCGCCGTGGTCGATGTCGATTATCTGGGCAGCACGGGGTATGGCCGCAGCTTCCGGGAGTCGCTGTATGGCCGGTGGGGCTTGGACGACGTGGATGACTGCGCGGCTGTAGCGAACCACCTGCTGGAGATGGGGCGAGTGGTGCCGGGTCAGGTCTTTATCCGTGGCGCCAGCGCGGGGGGATACACGGCGCTGCACGCGGTGTCGGAGGATGGTCCGTTTGCTGCGGCTACCGCAGTGTCTGCGATCGTGGATCCGGACCGGTGGGCGGAGACCGTGCCTCGGTTCCAGCGGGCGCACGCTATGCGGCTGCGAGGTGGCGCGGGCCGGGTCCGTGCCGCCACTGTTCAGCGTCCTGTTCTATTCATTCACGGCACGGCTGACGAGGTAGCCGTGGTCGAGGATGTGCGGGAGCTTGCTGACGAGTTGATGGCTCTCGGTGTAGGGCATGAGTTGCTGCTACTTCCCGATGTTGGGCATTACGTGGCGACGTCCAGCCGGGCGGGTGCGGCGTTGGAGGCAGAACTGGCTCACTACCGGTCGGTGATGGCGGCTGCAGCGGCTGCCAGCGGGGATCACAGGGCCGCCAGCGGTAGCTGCTGGCGCACATAATCGGTGAGTTCGCGAACCTCCGGTTCGCATCGGTAGGGCTCAAGGTCGGCTTGTACCTCAACAATGCGCTGCAAGCAGCGGTGCGACGTAATCCGCGCGGCGTGGTCCACCGCCGCTTGGGCGGTGGCACACGCTTCATCGATCTTGCCCGCTGCGGCCAGCGACGAGGCCAGGAGTGCGGTGTCGATGGCGAATCGACGGACGTGTGTGGGGCTCAACTCGGTGAGGGCTTCCCGCAGGTGCCGCTGGGTTTGCTGCGGTCGGCCCAGGTCGTGGAAGCAGTGGGCGATCTCGTCGGCGAGGTACGCAGGGGTGAAGTACCGGATCCACGACGGCTCGTCCTCGGGCCTGCTGCCGGACAGATGGCTCTCTGCGATGTCGAGGTGGGTCAGGCAGTCGCTCTCGCGTCCAAGGCGGGCGTGTGTCCGCGCCACCACGGCATGCAGGGCGGCTGCCAAGGCTGGTGTCGCCTGGCTCTCACTTCCTCGCACCGCCGTGAGCGCCATCCGTAGCGCAGGCTCGGGGTGACCACAGTGCAGCGCCAGGTGGCCAATGTTCACGGCGAGCAGGTAACTGCCGTAGAGGCGGTTGTCGCCGGCCTGTGTCAGCCGTAGAGCGCGTAGGTAGCGACGCTGCGCGAGACCGTGGGCGCCTGTGTCGACCGCCTGGTATCCGCACAGTTCGAAGAATCCCGCCGCCAAGGTGTAGAGGTGCCGACCGATCGCTTCCGAGGCGGGAGGGCTGGCCAGTAGTCGGTTCAGTTCGCGTTCGACGTACCGCTGCACCTGGGCGTGGACTCGTCCGGCGCCGTGGGTGTGATCCAGCTGCCGGAACATCGCCAGGGCGGTCTCCGCGGAGTCAAGATCCTCTTCGCAGACCTGATCAGACGCGCCGGCTCGTCCGGCCACGGACAGGCGGGGTCCCGCTGAGGCGTTCAGCCAGTCCAGCGCGGCGCGGTCAAGAACGCCTGGCTGGAACGGAACACGGACGACCATGTCCGCCAACCCGGGCGTCTCCGCCGATTGGGTGGGCAGCAGGGAGCCGGTGTTGGTAGGACCGCTCGGGGGAGCTGTCCGCTTACCCTCGTTGGCACGACTTTCCTCGAGAAGCGGTAGCAGGCGGGTCAAGGCACCTCCGGCCGCCAACGCCCTATCGCAGGCCTCGACGAATTCCCGGGATGGGAAACGGTCCGCTGTCTCGATCCGACGCACCAGGTCGGCGCTGAATCGGATCATCGCGCCGAGTCGCGCCTGCGAGAGGTTGGCCCGTTCCCGCAGCCGACGCAGCTCGGCACCGAAGAAGTGGCGCTCGGATCGGGACGGCTGGAGCATCCGCGGGGTCTGACCCATAGCACCGCCTCCTCAGGCTTCTCGCACCACCATGACGATGAGCAGCGTGGATATCGCGCACATAGGGTCACTCAGTGTTCAGCGCGGCGCAACCAAGAACACCCGAGATGCGTAGATGCGGGAGAAACTCATCGGCGGCACACATGCGGACAACCGCTTCGTCCGCATGCTCGGCATTCACTCCACCGACTCGACGGGTGAGTGTGGAGACGGGGCGCTGGCTACTCGTCAGATCCGCTCCTGACTTGGACTAGCGCGGGAGGGCTGCAGTGACCGTTCCGCCGCCGTGATCTTGATACACGCCGGCTGCGCCCTCGGCCTTGCCACGGTACGAGTGATCATGCGAATAGGCATCCGTGCATATAACCGTTGCAACCACATGCGCCAGCAGGACGCAACCTTCGACCGGCACCACATCGACTTCAGACTTCCATGTGATTTGGCGAGTCCAGCGGCTTGACGCTCTGTTGAGCCCGAGAAGAGCGGAACCGCGGGCCAACCGATCGGGAGGCCCTAACGGAAAGGGAGAGCACCCGAATGAGTGTCGACACGGCGAGCGGCGAGGACCTCCATGCCGCAATGGTCGATCAGCTCGTCGCTGATCACACGGAGAAAGGGCTGATCATGCGGCCTGAGGTGGAGGCGGCGCTACGGTCCGTGCCGCGCCATCTGTTCACACCGGATGTCGCGCTGACGGAGGCGTACCGGGCTGACCAGGCCGTGGTAACCAAGCGGATCGGCGACGAGGCGGTCAGTTCGGTGTCGGCGCCGTGGCTCATCGCGGAGATGCTCGGTCAGGCAGCCGATGCCATCGACGGCGGGTTGCCCGGCCGGCACATCCTGGAGATCGGCTCCGGCGGATACAACGCCGCGCTGCTGCGCGAGCTCGTCGGCCCGTTGGGCTCGGTCACGACCGTAGACATCGATCGCGAGGTGACTGACCGGGCCGCCGCCTGTCTTGCGGCGGCGGGTTACGACGATGTGGCTGTGTTGTGCGCGGACGCCGAGCAGCCAATCGACCCAGGTCGTTCCTATGACTTGATCATTGTGACGGTAGGAGCGTGGGACATCCCCCCGGCCTGGACCGCGCAGCTCGCCGAGAACGGAACTCTGGTCGTACCACTGCGGACGTTCGGGATGACCCGCTCGTGGGCGATGCGTCGGACGGGAGACAGGCTGGTCAGCCATAGCCAGCGGTTGTGCGGGTTCGTGTCGATGCAGGGCGCCGGGGCACACGAGGTGCGGTACGTCGACATCGCTGACGGAGTCCACCTGCGGCTGGACGAGGACCAGCAGGTCAACCGGCACGCCGTCGGCGAGCTGTTGGCGCAGCGACCGGCGCAGGCATGGGCCGGTGCGAGCCTGCCCCCTCGCGCCGTCCTGGCTGACCTCGACGTGTGGCTGGCGACCCGCATCACCGACGCCGGGCAACAGTTCGTTGTTCTCACAGCTCAGCAGGAGGCCGTCGATGCGGGCGTCGTCGCCCCGGCATGGCGCTTCGGCACGCCGGCCGCCCTCGACAACGGCGCGTTCTGCTACCGCTCGACGCTGCGCTGGACGGACGACGACATGTTCGACCTGGGCGCCTGTGCGCATGGGCCCGATGCCGCAGCAGCGGCTAGTCGGATGGTCGGACACATGCGCGCATGGCTGGACGCGGGCGGCCCCTCGCCTGTGCTGCACGTCCTGCCCGCTGGTACTCCCGACGGCGACCTGCCGGCCGGGACGGTGCTGGACAAGCGGCACAGCCGCTTCGTCCTCACCTTCACCCCCGCATAGAAGGGAACGCACGTGAACGAAACCGACACCTCGGAGTTCGCCCTGGACGTCAGCCTGGTCGACGCCGGCCCCACCGCGGGCGGCTACGCCACCGCCACCGACGACGGGTGCGGCTCGGGCAACACCGGCTCCAACGCCTGCACGACCAGGTGCGACGGCGGCAACTGACCCATCCGTTCCTCTCACGATCGGGCCCGGCGTCGAGCGCGCCGGGCCCGTCGATTCGGTGGTGCAACATGGTTCCCGCAGCTGGTGCGGCGCTGATAAGGATCGCCGCCTACCCGAAGGGCCTGGTTCTGCCTGCCTGGCCCGACTTGTCCCATGGTCATCCGGATCAGTGGCGCGAGTGGCTGGACACGACGTGGACGCTGCCCGGGTTCGCGGCGGCTGTTACCTGCGCGGCGCCGCACCTGGCCGACCAGCTTCACTGCGCTGTGAGTGGTAAGCCGGTATCACCGCAGCGGCTGCGCCGCCTGGTGCGGTCAGCGGTCCGGTACCTGCTGCGCTGGACCACCCGCGCGACCCCGTTCGGCACGTTCGCCGGCGTGGCCCCGGTCCAGTTCGGCGTAGATGCGGCGGTCAGCCTGGGCGAGGCTTATCACGCGGTCTCCCGCCCCGACGGCCAGTACATCGCCGAGCACACCGCGCGGGCTGAACAGGACCTCGCCACCCTGCGCACCGTCGCCGTCCTGACAAACTCGTTGGGATACCGGCGCGGCGACAGGTGGGTTTTGCCCTGTGCCCACGCCAGCGTCGATCGGCGGTGGGACGTCGAGATTCGCCTGACCGGCCCGATCCGTGCCGCGATCCAGGCGGCGCGGTCCCCGGTCAAGTTCGCCGAACTCGCCGCGACGATCGCCGGGCCCGCCAGCATCGCCGACGCCGAGCGGCTGCTGGCCGAACTGGTCCAAAACGGGGTGCTGCTGTCGGCCCTACGTCCCGCCATGACCGCCACCGACCCGGCCGCACACTACGCTATCCCGGGACCGGGTAGCCGGGTCGCCGTCGATCTGCGCGCCGACATCGCGGTGACTCTGCCTCCGCCGGTACTGCACGAGGCGGAGCGGGCCGCGTCGACGCTTGTGGCGGTAGCGCCGCCTCAGGCGGCCGGATGGACCGAGTACCACAACGCGTTCATCGAGCGGTGGGGTCCAGGAGCGGCTGTTCCCATCCGTGATGTGCTGAACGTGCTGGGGTTTCCGGCTGGCTACCGGGGATCCACTCGCCGCGCCCCAGCATTGTTCACCGCCCGCGACCGGCTGCTCGGACAGCTCGCGCAGCAGGCCGCACTTAACGGCTGCGCCGAAGTGGTGCTCGACGAAGCGCTGATCGACCGGCTGCGCGGGAATGATGACCGACCGCCGATCCCGCACACCGAACTGCGGTTCACCCTCGCCGCCGACACCCCGCACGATCTGGACCGCGGCGCGTTCACCCTGACGGTACTCAGCGGCGCCCGCCACGCCGGGGTCGCCGCAGCCCGGTTCCTGCATCTGCTCACCCCCGCCGAACTCGCCGGATTCCAGCAGGTCTACCGGCATCTGCCGACCGCCCTGCCCGGCGCGGCCACGGTGCAGCTGTCCGGACCCCCGCTGGACGCCCGTCTCACCGCACTGGCCCGCGTGCCCGAGCTGCTGCCCGTCCTTCCTCTCGGCGATTTTCACCCGGCACCGCCGTGGACGGTCGAGGATCTGGCGGTGACCGGCGACGGACGCCGGTTGTGGCTGCTATCGCTGGCAACGGGTCAGCCCGTCGAACCGCTGTTGTTCAACAGCGTGCTGCTGCCCACGCTGCAGCAGCCGCTGATGCGGTTCCTGGCCGAGATCTGGACCGCATGGACGGCACCGTGCAGCCGGTTCGACTGGGGACACGCCAGCGGCCTGCCGTTCCTACCCCGCCTGCGGCGTGGACGCACCGTCGTGCACCCCGCCCGCTGGATCATCGACCACACCGCGCTTCCCGCTCCGGGCACCGCATGGCCGCAGTGGCGCGACGCCTGGCAGCGACACCATCACCAGCGGCACATCCCGCAGCAGGTCCTGGTCGGCGACGACGACATCCGCCTACGCCTTGACCTGGACGACCACGCCCACCTGGCGGTCCTACGCGACCACCTCGACAGGCATCCCCACACCGTCATCACCGAGGCCCCAGGGCCAGCGGGCTGGATCGACGACCGCCCCGCCGAACTCCTGCTCACCCTCACCCACCCCGCGCCGCCCGCCCGACCAGCCCGACCAGCCCGAATCGCCACCACTCTTCAGCACTGGCCTGGGCGGTCACGGTGGCTGGAGGCACACCTACACGGTCGGCTCGACGACATCCTGGCCGACCTCGCCAACCGCCCCGCCGACCACCTACCAGCCGGCTGGTGGTTCCTGCGGTATCCCAACCCCGAGCCGCACCTGCGGCTGCGCATCCCGCTTCCGGACACCGGCCGGTTCGCCGACACCGCCCGCCATCTCGCCGGCTGGGTGCAGCACCTGCACGATGACGCCGTCGTACACGACTACAGCCTGCAGCCGTACCGCCCCGAAAGCCGCCACGGTGTCGCAGCGACCCTTGCCGCCGCCGAGAGGGTGTTCGCCGCCGACTCCCGTGCCGCCCTGCATAGGCTCACCGGCGACCGACAAGCCACCACCGCCGCCGGGATGAGCGCCATCGCTGACGGCTTCACCGGCGACGGTCCGCGCTGGCTCGCCACCCACGTCGCCCACCGGACCGGTCCCCGCCTCGACCCCGCCCAGCTCGAACATGCCCGGAGCCCGGTGCACGACGAGCGACTCGCGGCAGCGCTGGCCGCCTACCGGTCGTTAGTCGTCGATGACGGGCTCGACCCCGACGAGGTGCTGGGCGACCTGCTGCACCTGCACCACGCCCGCATGATCGGCGTCGACCTCGCCTCCGAACGGCACTGCCTACGGCTGGCCCGAACCATCGCCCGCACCACCATCGCCGGGCGTAAGCCGTGACCGCGGGACAGTCCCTCGCCGACGGCGCGGCCGGCATCGCCCTGCTGCACCTGGAAACCGGCAACCGGCCCGCAGCGTACGAGGCACTGCGCCACGCCACCGCCGGTGGCGTGAGCATCGCCGAAGGGGCCAGCCTCTTCTACGGCGCTCCCGCGCTCGCATTCGTCCTCGCCACCACCGACCACCCGGGGCTCGCCCAGGCGCGAGCGGCCACCGCCGACGGCACCGCCACGGTGACCCGCCGACGGCTCGAAGCCGCCCACCGCCGCATCGACCGGCACGAGCAGCCGCACTACGCCGAGTACGACCTCATCCGCGGGCTGACCGGGCTCGGCGTAGTTCTGCGCCGGCTCGGCGATCACGACTTGCTCCGTCGGGTCCTGGACTACCTCGTCCGGCTCACCGAACCCCGAGGCGCGCTGCCCGGCTGGTGGTGCTGGAACGGGCCCGAACGCCGCCAGCCACCGCCCGTCGGCGGTCACGCGAACTTCGGCATGGCCCACGGCATCACGGGCCCGCTGGCACTGCTCGCCCTCACCCACCGCGACGGCATCACCGTCGACGGGCACACCACGGCGATCAGCCGCATCAGCCGATGGTTGGACACCTGGCAGCAGCACACCGACGGCACGATCTGGTGGCCGCAAACCATCACCCTCACCGACCTACGCCGCGGGACACCGGCCCAACAAACCCCGCTGCGGCCGTCCTGGTGCTACGGCACCCCCGGCATCGCCCGCGCGCAGCAACTCGCCGCGCACGCCCTGCACGACACCACCCGCCAGCACCTCGCCGAGACCGCGTTCACCACCTGCGTCACCGACCCCGGACAGTTCCGGCGGCTCACCGATCGAGGCCTGTGCCACGGCACCGCCGGACTGTTGGCCACTGCCCGCCGAGTCGCTTCCGACGCCCTAACCCCAATACCCCTCACCACCGTCGACGATCTCCACCGGCAGGCCACCCCCACCACCAACGAGTCCGAGGGGCTTCTCGACGGCAAGGCAGGAGCCGACCTCGTCACCGCCGCCGCCATCGCATGGGACGCCTGTCTCCTCCTCTCCTGACGAAAGAGCCGCCGTGGACCACACCCCCTGGCAACAGGTCAACATCACCTTCCCCGGTCAGACCGCCCGGGAGCGCGAGCAACAGGCGGTCGCCCACCTCAGCCGAGTGCTTCCCGCTGCCGAGACCGCCGGCCTGATCAACTCCTGGTGGTTCATCCGCAAAGGCGCCTGGCGCATCCGCTACCGACCCACGAACAGGCCAGACAGCGGAGACCAGGCCCGCCGGCTACTCACCGAAGGGGTCAACTGGACCAGCGACATCTACGAACCCGAAACCCACGCGTTCGGCGGCCACGACGCCATGACCACCGCGCACACGCTGTTCCACCACGACAGCCTCCACCTCCTCACCTACCTCCACCAGCACCCCACCACTCGGCGAGAACGCTCACTCATCTTGTGCGCCGCGCTGATGCGTGCAGCAGCGCTGGACCTCAACGAGCAAGGCGACGTATGGGCACAAGTCGTCGACCACCGCGCAGCACACCTCAACCAGGCACCCGCAACCGATGCCTCCACGTGGGAGACCTTCACCGGCGCCGTTCAGCGCCTGCTGCTCGGCGCGCCTCACACCACCGGCGACTGGCACACCGCATTCGAGAACGCCGGCACAGCCCTACATCGCCAACGGGAAAGGGGCACGCTCACCCGTGGCCTACGAGCAGTAATCGCATTGCACGTGATCTTCCACTGGAACAGGCTCGGCCTACCCGCCACCATCCAAGCCAGCCTCGCCCAAGCGGCCCAGGAAGCCATTTTCGGCCTGCCCGATCCGCACCTGCCAGGCCGAGGTTAGACGCACCAGGGACGAGAGGAAGAAGGCGCCATGCCCGAGAAGGTGGTTACCACCAAGGTTCTCTGCTACGTGGTGCGGAAAGGGCATTTGCTCGTCTTCCGGCACACCGACTTCAGCTATGAAGAGGTGGGCACCCAGGTTCCGGGCGGCAGCGTCCGCAGGGGTGAGGATCCGGCGGACGCGGCGCTGCGCGAGGCCCGCGAAGAGACCGGACTGACGGGGTTCACCGTCGTGCGCAAGCTGGGGGAGATCGAGTACGACATCAGCCCGCTCCGATTCGAGATCCAGCATCGCCACGTCTTCGAGCTGGCGCTGCACGGGGCGACGCCCGAACGGTGGGCGAGCCAGGAAGACCACGACGGCGAGCAGGAGCCCACCCGCTTCGAGTGCTTCTGGATACCGTTACGGGCCGCGCACGTCCTGCAATCCGGCCAGGGTGCCCTCGTGGGCCGGTTGTTCGATTGACCAGGAATCCAAACAGTGGCAACCAGGGGAAACAATGCGGGAAGACGAACTGCGGGACTTGGTCGAGCGCAGCCCGTGGCTGATCCGGGCGCTGGGCGTCGTTCGGGACTCCGGCTTGCCGGACGCCTGGATCGGCGCCGGCGCCATCCGCGACCTCGTCTGGGCCGAGCGGTACGACGATGGGCTCGACCCGTCCTCGGTGGGTGACCTCGACGTCGTCTTCCTCGCCCTTCGCACCTGAGCCGCGACAACGACCACCGGGCCACCCGGCGGCTGGTGGCGGCCTGGCCGGCGACCCCGGAGTGCAGGTTGGGAGACGGCCTAGTGAAGGCCGACCACTACGACGGCTTCGCCGAGCGCTACTCCGCGGACCACGAGGCCAACCTGATCAACGGCTACTACGAGCGGCCCGCGATGATCGGACTTGCTGGCGTTGTGAACGTCGGCGATCTCGACGCTGGCTGCGGTTCAGGTCCCCTGTCCGTAGTTCTTCGCGAAAGGAGGGCCATCGTGACGGCTCGACTCCAGCCCTTCGATGGTCGAGCTCGCCGAACGGCGGTTGGGCGAGACACCACGCTGCTGATGGCCGACCTCAGCGAGCCGCTTCCCTTCGCCCGTCGGTGCCTTCGACGACGTGGCGCGCAGCCCCATCTGTCCAAGGACCTTGGATAGGTCATGCGGCTCGCACGGCCAAGAGGTAGGCCCTCGCCGCAGCGAGCGTTTCAGGGTCGTCATCGAAGAGGCCCAGCGCGCTGTTGCAGCGCTTACACAGGAGACCTCGGATGCATCGACCACAGGTCCTCTGCGCTGCCGGGCAACAGGAGTGGTCGTGGTCGACCACCAGCCGCTCTCCGTTCGGCGGCGGGTCTCCGCAGATGCGACAGACTCCGTTCTGCTCGTCGGCCATCCGGAGGTACTGCCGGTAGGTGAATCCAAACTTCGAGCGCATGTGCTTGTTCAAGGCGCACTCGTGGCAGATTGACGCAAGTCCGTCGAGGCACTTGGTCGAGCAGCTCCCACTAGGCATCGGTCAGATCGGAGGGGTAACCACGACGCACAGACACCGCGCCACCCGGCTCATCCCGCCGGTGGACGCCACTGCCACCAGCCGTCCGCAATAGACCTTCTCAAACCCACTCTTAGCCGATCTTGCCCTGCCGGTTCCGGTGATCCCCGTTCAGTCGCTCGGGTATGGGTGCAGCCCGCCGACTGTACGGCGGGTCCCTCGGCGACGCCTCGTGCGACGAACGGCAGAAAGCATGGGACTGAGGGAAGCTGTTTCCGGACGATATGGCGTTGTGGGAGCGGCACGCCGCTGATCTGCTGACCACTGTTGCCGACGAAGGGAAGTGAGCATGCCCACCCCGAAACTCCCCGCCGATGTGATCGCCCAACTGCGCCGGTTGGCCGACAGCTACGAACAGGAACACAAGGAAGGCTCCTACACCGATTCGACGGTCAGGTCCCGCGCTGGCCACGCCAACCGGTTCATTGACTACCTGGAAGGGCGGTACGACCCGAGGGCGGACTACAGGAAGCGCATTGCCGACTGACCGGACGCCCCGCGACCGAGCCGGTCGACCTCCACGACGACGCAAAGGACCAACGACGACCCGTGAAAACGTACAGGCTTGACCTGCCTCTAGGCCGCCTCAACCAGTCCATGCGCGACGCCCTCAACCTGGATGTGTCCCACACCCACGGCCTGTGGCTCATCTACGCCAACAACCACAACCATGCCGTGTATCTGCTGCGCGCCCGCGGCTACCCGGACATGCCCACCAGCCAAACCGGCATCCGGCTCGCCAGAGGCCGACACGTAGACGCCCTCACCGCAGCGGAGATCCTCGACGTGGACACCGTCCTGGTCATGCCCTATGGCGGATCGGAACGGTCTGTCGCGGTGGTCGACCGGGGCGGGACTGCACGGCGGGTTGGGCTGCTTACCGTGGACAACCAGTTCATCCCCGCCGACCAGGGGCCAGCCTCATGAGGGAGGCGAACCGGTGAGCGCTCGCTACCCGCCGCTGCCGCCACCAAGGCGGAACATCGCCGACCCGAACATGCCCCACGGGGCGTACCGGCAGCAGCCAGGCTGGCGACCGCCACCCCGCAAACGTCCGCCGCGCGTAGAACATATGGTCGTGGCGGTCCTAGCCGGCGTTGCTGTCCTGCTGCTGGCGACAGTGATACTGCTGGTTCCGCCGCTGGCGTGTGTGCTGCTGCCGGTCGCGGTCGTAACGGTGTGGGGGCTGGTGCTGCATCGGTCAGGGATGCGACGACGGTCACGGTTTGTGCGGCGGCGCCCACCTCGACGTTGAGCTGTGGAAGCAACTGACCGCCGCAACGACGAAGCCACCCCAGCGCGGAGGCGGCATCGTCCGTGAAGCAAGACCGAAGCAACCTGCTAGCCGTTTGCTGCCGCTCGGCCATCCGATGGGTCCCGCCAGGCCGATCCGGCTCCCGCCCAAACAGCGCTCCTGCCTGCGCGCATCCTCACGAGCCCGCGATAACCCGCCGATCAGCGCACCCATGTCCTCGTCCGACAGCAGCGACCGGCACGAGAACACCATGTCGTAGTCACCGCTAGCCATGCGGAACTTCAGGCTGGCGTAGGGGCTGTCATACATCGGGTCGTTGAACGGGACGGCCTGGAACTCCAATATCGGCCCATGCCCCCCATCAACGGCCACTCGATACACCGGATGCCTCTCCGGCGGCTCCACCTCGTCGGTCACGCCCCAACCTCCGATGGCAGGCACAGCCGGTAGTCCACCGAATCGCCGTTGCCGCGTGTCGCCAACAGGCCGGCCTCAACCAACTCGAACATGAACACCGACAGGGTCATCGCCGAGAACCGGTCGTACGTCAGCTTCCACGACGGCTCATCGTCCTCGTCGCGCATCGCATCCGACAGCGGCCCCGCATAGAACTCGTTCGGCCGGTAGTCGATGATCCGCCCATCCACATCGGCGGACAAGGAGAGCCCATCGGTGAGCGACTGGAGGTAGAAGTGGCGCCGGTTGATGTGATCTAGCCGGTGCTTGTCCCACTCTTCGGGGCCGACGAAGCGGGCGCCGGTGCGGAAGCCCCAACGTTCGGCGTCGGTGGTGAAGTCATCGGGGTTGAGAGGCATTCGTTGCTCCACAGCCTGCGGCAAGGGTAGCCGGAAGGGTTCGGGGAAGGGTTCCCGATAGCCTATCGGCGAACTGGTCCGCCAGCGGGACTGGTCTTCCTGGCGGACTAGTCCCGCTGCGAGACCACTACGCCGGCTCCAGCCCGAGCGTTAGCAGCCAGTCCTGCACACCTCCGTCCGGATTCCGGGCGTACATGTCGTGGATGTAGGCGCCGGGGAAACCGATCGGGTTCGGTTGCCGCTTGCGAAACGCGTCGTAGAACTGCTCGGCGGTGAACATGCCTTTGGTGAACTTCGACCCGTCAGACCGCAGATGCTTGGCCTCAACCATGTCGAGGAACGCCTGCCGGTCGTCCACGCGCTTCTGCGTCAGCTGGCCAGCGACGGTGGGTTGCGCTGGCACCCCGCTCGTCTGATCGGCGGCAGGGCTCGCGTCGTTGTGTCCGCCGCCGGAGGGAGCGAAGCGGCCGGAGGTGAGGCCGCTCTGGTCTGATCTTTCGTGTGGTTGGTATTGGTCTAGTTGTGTTCCGTCTAGTTTGGGTGCGCTGTGGCGTACTAGGGTGGCGTGCCCCAGCGCATCAGGGGTGGTGTGCTGGGGGGCACTATCTCCGTCGGTCTGGTCGCTATGGGCTGACGGCCAGCACACCACAGCGAGCGTGTACTTGTTGGTGTTGTTGACCTTCCCATCACGCCGGTGCTCACGCTGGACCAGACCAACGTCTAGCAACTCGGCGATGTAGCGGTCGACGGCGCGCGAGTTCTTGAGCCGCATGCGCTTGGCGAGGCTGCTCCGTGACGGCCACACGTCCGCGTCGCCGCGCTTGTAGTTGATGTGCGTCAGCAGCAGCATGTACAGGTACGCGGCGTTGATGGTCAGCTTCTCGGCGGCCACGAGCTCGATGAGTTCGAGCGGGAACTTTACGAACAGATCCCGGCTGTCCGACGGAGCAGTGGTGGTGGTCATCGCGCACCGCCGAGGCGTCGCACAGATGTGAGCAGAGGGTAGGCCTCTACCCTAGTCATCGGGTCGCCTCCTGCCAGGCGATCAAGGGGGCCGGATTCCAGGAGCGCCAACTCCTGCCGGCCGATTTCCTTTTGTCGCCCCATCCTACCGGTGTCCGGATCATGCTGACCGGCGCCGATGGTCTGTATGCGGACATGAGCAAGCCCGGCCAGCAGTAGCCGAGTCGGGGCTCAACACAACCATGCGAACGAAGTCAGCTCCGGTTGTCGTAGTCCGGGTTGATTCCCTCGTAGTGATCACCGTTCGGGGTCACGGAGTAGCCTCCGGCGATGCCCGATTCCATGATCGACTATCTGCTGGCCGGTTTCAGCGTTTCCCAGCCGTACACGATGGAGGCCGCCACCGGGGCGCCCGGCGTGCACGTGGTCCTCGACGGCGGCATGGTCGTCTACGTCGGCTACACCGGGAACCTGCGCAACCGCCTGCGGCATAACGGGCAACCGGGGACTCCCCGGTCCTGCATGAGCAGGTCGGCCAGCTCCTCGACAAGCCCGGCCAGGCGGCACCCGCCGCGGACATCGCGGACTGGCTGGGCCGGTGCGAAGTCCGTTGGCAGGAGACCGACAACCCGGAGTGCACGAAGGACGCCCTGGTCCTGGCCCTCAAAACCCGCTTCAACCGGCAGATTCCCAAGCCCGGCAAGCTGCGGGACGCGACTAGCACGGCGCCGCCGTTCGGGATCATGGCTGGAGCTCGAGGTTGAGGCGGCGTGTGTAGTGGCACCGTCGGGCTCGGGATACCCACGGCGGCATCCTGCTCCGCCGTACGCGAAGACTCGCGCCGGAGCAGAGGTCGGCCGCGGGTTGTCAACTGCGGCGCGCTGGCCAGGTGACGGGTCGTCGTCGGGCCCGAGACGCACCGCGCGACAAGGCCCGCAGTTGTGCGCCGACGATCCGCGGTGCTGGGGACATTGCCGCCTCCGGGCGTCGGCCGGTGCGGCGATGCCGTTTCGTGGGCGCGCGCGTTTTTGGTTATGGATGGTTAAGGACGGTTCGTCGGACGCGTGCGTCCGGTCGTTCGGACGTGTACGTCCGGCCGTCTGGACGTGTGCGTCCGGCCGATGGACAACCGGGGGACGTGGACGGCCTCCCGGTTATCCACAGGGCTGTGGACGTCGGTGGGGTGGGGTTGCGGTTCGGCATATGGGTCGAGGCTTGCGGGAAGCGGGCGGTGGCGGTGCGTCGCGAGGTCCCAGACGACGGGCCGGCGGTCAGCGGGCAGGGGTGCCGTGTGGCGTTGGTCGCCGCGGCGGATGAGGCCGTTCCAGCTCGTCTAGGTCGCGGCGCACGGACCGTACGGTCTTGCGGGCGTAGTGGGCGAGGCGTTCCTGGGAGGGGAAGGCGGCGCGCCCGGCGGCGTCGGCGTGGTTGGCCAGGCCGATGAGGACGGCGAGGCATTGTGGTGGGACGTCGGGGGCGTGGCTGAGCGCCCAGGAGACAGCTTCAATGCTCATGGCGGGGCGGGATCTCCGATGTTCGTCGGTGGTCGCACCATCCGCCGATGGCAGGCGGAGGCAGGGCAGACACGATCGACGCTCACCTTTGCTCAGAGGTCTAGTCATCGGCGGCGGGAGGGCGCGGCAGCGCTGGGTGCTCCCGTCCTCCGAGTGCACCGCCGCGCCGTCTGGTCCGCGAGGGTCTGCTCCACTGGGCGGCCCCGGTGGTCCGGCCGCGGAGCAGCGGTCAGCGGTGTGTTAGGGTCCGCGACCCGGCCCACCGCCCGGCTCGTGGCGTACATGATCTTTCCGACGGCGAGGTCGGCCACGCCCGGACGGCACCGTCGAGCTGCACGTCCGCGCGGTCCCCGCCGGCGCCGTCTCCACCAGCCTGGTCCATCAGGTACGCCCCGGCGAGCTGCTCCACCTCGGCCCGCCCGTCGACACCGGGCTGAACCTGGTCGTCGGTGACCTGCTGCTGATAGCCGGCGGCACCGGGCTGGCGCCGCTGCGCGCCCTGGTCGAGCAGGTCGCCGCCGCCCCGGACGGCCGGTGGGTGACCCTGGTCGTCGGGGCCCGCTCGGTGGAGAGCCTGTACGACGCGGTCACCCTCGACAAGCTGCGCCACGGCTGGCTGACGATCGTGCCGGTGTTCTCCCACGACCCATTGGCCGACCCAGGGGAGCGAGGCGACGCACTCACCGTCGCGCTCGACCACCTGCGCCCCGGCCAGGCGGTGCACGTGTGCGGGCCGCCGGCGATGCTGGCCGGGTCGCGGCTGCGGCTGCTCGCCGCCGGGGTGCCCGGCGAGCGGATCCACCTGCCGGAGCGGATCCCGTGGCGATGACCGTCTACCGCAGCCAGCATGCCCTGCGCGGCCCGCTCACTCCTGATCGGATCGCCGCGCTGCCGCTCCCGCTGACTCGGCGGGGCCGGCGAGGCTACCGGGTCGACGACGTCGACGCGCTTTTGCACCGACTCGCTTACGAGCTGAAAGTACGATCCGGCGAGCGGGACGAGGCGCGCGCCGAGAATCGCCGCATTAAGGACGCCCTGCGGCGGTGGCAGTCGGCCGAGGCGACGCGGAGGCTCGGTGCGTCCTCCCCGTCCACAGCCGACGGCTGGGAGTAGATCAGAACCGCGCCGAGCGGTGAGGGATGGTCTTGTGCTGGATTGCAGGTGCGTGTTTTCGACGTCACCGCAGCTCACCAAAACTCGATGAGCGCGGCAACTGCCGGAACCTGGAGTCCGCTGGCTGTCATTCCTTCTGAGAATGCTTTCAGCAAGAGAATCCTTACCCAAAAACGGGCAAAGGCCGCATCCACGGCAGTCGCCGTCGGTCCTATTTCGCGCATGATTGAACTTGATCTCCGGAACTGTTCACCCGATGCTCGCATTCCCGGCGTGGCATGTCGTGGAGGAACCGGTCGAAGGGTTAAAGAAGGCAATGAAGCTGTCGCGGAAGAGAAGCCAGGCGATCCTGGCCGTTGTGGCGGCGTCCGCCATGCTGGTGGGCAACGCGCAGTCGGCATCCGCGATGGGAGGCTTCAGCCCCACCTCGCCGATCACTGCGACCCCGATCAACCAGAACACCCAGCAGATCGCGCCCGGCGTGGTGCAGAGCGACTACATCTTCAACGACCGGGACGGTCAGCGGATGGAGTCCCACGTCCTGGACATCGACATGCCGAAACGCCCCGAGCTGACCATCGAGGCGGGCCTGCCCAACGACGGGAAGGGCACTCCTTGGTACGGCATGCAGCCGATGAGCAAGCAAGCTGCGGCTGCCACGCGTCCCGGCCACCAGGTCATCGCCGCGATCAACGCCGACTACTACAACATGTCTGACGGCTACCCACTGGGTGTGGTCGTGAAGGACGGAACCGTCCTCAAGGGCGACATGGCCGCCAACTGGTTCTTTTTCGGCATGAAGAAGGACGGCAGCTACCTGATGGGTGACCGCGCCCTGTTCAATCAGGTCAAGAACGACCTGCAACAGGCACTGTCCGGTGACGCGCAGGTCATCAAGAACGGTGTCCGCGACGAGAACCAGATCGCCACCAAGGGCGCCCCCAACAACCTCGACCCGCGTATCGGCATCGGCGTCAGGCGCGACGGCACCATCTTCTTCGCCGAGATCGACGGCCGCCAGACCGGTTTCAGCCGCGGCCTGACCATGTCGGACTTCGCCGACTACATGCTGTCCCTGGGCGCCTTCAACGCCATCCACCTCGACAGCGGCGGCAGCGCGACCTTCGCCACCAGGACGCCGGGCACGGACACCGTTCAGGTGGTCAATCGCCCCTCTGACGGCGAGGAGCGCCCGGTCGCCAACGGGTTTCTGCTGGTCTCCTCCTCGCCGGTGACCCGCGAGTTCGCATCTGCCGCTGTCGCCCCGAACGGGATGACCGTCACGCCGAACTCGACCGTGCAGTTCTCGGCCAAGGGACAGGACGCCACCGGTGCCTCTGCGCCCGTTCCGGCATCCGGGCTGAGCTGGAGCCTGGCGGATCCCACGTTCGGCACAATCGACGCGAACGGGCTGTTCATCTCGACCGGCAAGCAGGGTCAGACGCAGGCGATCCTGTCCCACAACGGGAAGCAGGTCGGCTCGGCCTGGGTCGAGGTGGCACTGCCGGACACGCTCGCCTTCGGGCAGGCAGAGATCAGCCTCGACTATGGGGCGGTAAAGCCGTTCGGGCTGACCGCTCGCTATCAGGGCCGTGACGTGCGGCTCAAGTCCGGCGACATCACTTGGGGCGGTATCCCGGACGGGATGGGCACGATGGACGACGCGAACGTCTTCCACGCTGCGTCGTCGGGCAGCTTCGACACCCAGGTCACCGCTACCCTCACCGGGAGTGATGTGCAGGCGTCGGTCCACGTGCTGTTGGGCCAGATGCCCGTCGTGCTGTACGACTTCGAGGACGGCATCGGCGACTGGAAGGCCGGCACGGCAGGACGCGGTGAGATCAGCCAACTGCAGTGGAACACCTACCCGGATGACCTGACCCGGTTCGGCGACCATGCGCTGCAGGTGAACTTCGACTTCACCAAGGGCCAGCTGAATGCCACCCTCGGCGCCTACGCCGGGCCCGCGTCCAGCAAGCCTATTCCGGGCCGCCCGAAGGCGATCGGGGCCTGGGTGTACGGGACGCCCGAGGCCCAGGGTTACTGGCTGCGCTGCTACATCTACGACGCCAAGGGCCAGTTCCAGGCGATCAACTTCACCACGCAGACCGAGGGCATCGACTGGCTGGGCTGGAAGTACGTCGAGGCGGAGATCCCCGACGGCCTGGTCGGCCCGTTCACCACCTTCCCCAACCAGATGTTCCGCATCATGTCGCTGAAGTCGGGGATGCCGGGCGGCAACCCGCTGCGAAAGGGGTTCGTGGCGATCGACAACGTGCGGGTCACCTACGGCGCGTCCGTTGACGACATGTTCCCGCCGATCGTGCACGGCCTCAACGTCGACGGCAAGACCTTCACGAACTCGCAGGTGGAGATCTCGACGTCCTTCGCCGAGGACACCACCGACAAGTACGCCACCGGAATCAACTACGACCGGGTGCGGATGTGGGTCGATGGCACCGAGTACACCAACGCCGAGGGCGTCTACGCGCTCAACAAGGGCCTGAACACCGTCGCCCTGTCGCACCTGAGCTTCGCCGACGGTATCCACCGGGTCGACGCCAGCGTCCAGGACAACTTCGGCAACGAAACCCTCAAGACCGGGTACTTCACGGTGAAGACGGGTTCGGGCACCTCGGTCGCGCTGTCCTCCCCGGACGCCGTCGCGAACCTCGGCGGGACCTACCGGCTCAACCTCACCACCACCGACGCCGCCGATGTCACCGGCGTCGACACGAAGATCCGGATCGGCAAGGACTTCCCGGTGACGGGGGTCGACTTCGCCGCATCCGCGTCGGGCAGCACCTGGGCCTACGACGCTGCCACCGGCGTCCTCACCCTGCATGTGGTGAACGCGAACGCCGCGACTGGGCCCGCGACGCTGGCGACCATCAACGTGTCGGTGACCGGCGGCGTGGCACCCGGGACCAAGCTGGGCTGGGAAGTCACGGGCTCGACAATCGGCTACGCCAGCGACAGGCCGTCGAAGTTCGCCCCCACCTTTTCCGAGCGGCCGACGTCCGTCGATGTCGTGGCAGCGCTGAAGCTGGCAGTCAACAGCACCGTGGTCGGACGGCCGGGGGCGGTGACCGTGACCGATGCCGCCGGCAAGCCGGTCGCCGGTGCCACGGTGACGATGCTGTCGGCTGGCAAGGCGACCAAGCTGGGCACCACGGGCGCCGACGGCGTTCTGACCTCGGCGCAGCTGACCGACACGGTGAAAAAGTACGACCTGTTCGCCCAGACCGAGCAGGGCATGTCGTTTGCGATCACCACGCAGTCGTTCACACCACTGAAGCAGCAGACGCCAAGCAACATCATGGCCGGAGCGAGCGCCGACCCGGCGACCACCAAGACCATCACCTGGATGTCGAACCCGCTGACCTCCAGGGACGCCGCGGTGCTGCAGGTCGCCACGAAGGACGCCTACCAGGCCGGCGGCGAGGCCGCGTTCACCAGCTTCGACGGCACCGCCAAGGAGCTGACCTACGCAGGCTACGAGGACATCGCCCAGAACGGCGTCGTGCGCTCCAACTCGGCTACGGCCACGAAGCTGGCCGCCGGAACCCACTACGTGTACCGGGTCGGCGACGGCGCCAGCTGGTCGGACGTGCGCGAGTTCACCACGTCCAGCGACGCAACCGACTTCACCTTCAACGTGTTCGGCGACACCCAGTCGCCAGACCGCGCCGGCCTGGCCGAGTTCGACAAGATCCTGACCTCGATCGAGGGGCAGGCGAAGCTGCCGGACTTCACGATGCACGTGGGTGACTTCACCGATGACGCCGGCAAGTTCGCCCAGATGGACGCCATCGCAGGCATGCTCAGCGACCACGAGAAGATCGGGTCCACCGACATGATCCGGGTACTGGGCAACCACGAGTACATGGGCGACGACGGGTCCAAGGCCGTACGCATCTTCGGGCAGCCCAACAACGGGTCGAAGGCAAACCCGGACGGCACCTACTCGATGGACTACCAGAACATGCACGTCGCGGTGATCGGATGGACCGACGACGCGGCGACGCTGAAGGCCGAGCTGGACTGGCTGAAGCAGGACATGACCGCCTCCGACAAGCTGTGGAAGGTCGTGGTCACCCACCAGCCGCCGTACGCGACCAACCCGGACGACTCCGACCTGTTCCGCAAGGACCTGCCGAAGGCCGCCGACGAGCTGGGTATCGACCTGGTCTTCTCCGGGCACGACCACGCCTACGGCCGGACCGACCCGCTGAAGGCGGGCGTGAAAACCGACGGCGGCACCGTGTACGTGGTGACCGGAACAACCGGGACCAAGCACTACTCGGCCGAGAATGACGGCACCTTCGCAGTGATGGACGACGGCCAGTTCGCCATGTACCTCACCGTCGAGGTCGCCGGAGGCAAACTGTCGCTGACCGCGAAGCGGGCCGATGAGTCGATCATCGACGAGTACAGCCTCGTCAAGGACATCGACGCGCCCGTGGTCACCGTGTCCGGTGTCGCCGACCAAGGGGTCTACAGCCAGCCGGTGACCCCGGTGGTGAAGGTGACCGATGCCCACGCCGGCACCACCACCGTGACGCTGAACGGACGCCCCTACGACGGCCGCCCCATCGAGGCGGACGGGAACTACGACTTCAAGGTCGTCGCGGTTGACAAGGCAGGGAACCGATCGGAGTCGTCGGTGGCGTTCGTCGTGGATCGGACGGCGCCGGTCATCACGGTGAACGGCATCACCGACGGCCAGGTAGTGAAGCTGAACCAGGCCGTGCCGGTGACGTGGCGCGCCAGTGACGCGACCTCTGGGGTCGCCGAGTCCCGAGGGGACGTGGCCAGTGGCGAACAGCTCGATACCACGACGCCGGGACGGCACACCGTTCGCTTCAGCGCCACCGACCGCGCCGGCAACACGGCAACAGTGACGATCAGCTACCGGGTCGAGTACGTGCTCGGCGACCTCGAGGATCCGCTGAGCGACACGAGCGCCCCGTTCAACGCCGGCCGGGTGATCCCGGTGAAGTTCGTCCTGACCGATGCCGCCGGCAAGCCCGTGTTGGACGCCGCCCCGCGCGTCTTCCTCGCACCTGTCACCGATGGGAAGGTGGGTTCTGAGACTCCGGCAACCTCGGCGTCCGGCAACGATGCCAACCTCATGCGTCTGGCTGAGACCAATGGCCTGTACGCGTACAACTGGAGCACGAAGGGGCTCGCCGCGGGAGACTACCGGGTCCGGATCGACCTGGGCGATGGGGCCGTGCACACGGTGACGGTGCGGCTGCAGTAGGGACAGCTGGCCACCCTGCCCCGATCGTCGGCAGCTAACCGCCACTCAAGGGTTCCTATGCCGCCGGGCTCGGACCGCGCGTCACCGCGCGTCCGAGCTCGGCGCCATACTGCCCGTAGGCATGGCAACACCTCGAAGGTCTCCACCAACCCTTGGCGGATGACTACCTGCCGGGGGACCTTCGACGAGGCCGTCCCGTGACCAGTGGGGGACGGCAAACCGTCGCGGTGACGCCCTCTACGCGTTGGATTGACCTGGCGGAACGCCGCGGCGCCTGGCTTGACGACCCGGTCGGCGAACTGGCCGTGCGGGACGCCCGGCGGCGGCGAGCCGGGACGGATCAAGGGAGAACTCGACTACCCGGCCTGGCTGGTCGGGCGACGGTGGTGCGGCGCTGGAGTTCCCCAGTGCGACGCTTGCGTGCTGCGTGACCTCTGCCCTCGGGACGTGGGTCAGGCCGCCGCCCGAGGCGGCAGATCACAGCACCAAGAGTCCGACGGCCTTGCGGCGAGATCCCGGCTATTTGTCGGCGCGGTCGTTCGAGCGGATCCACCTGCCGGAGCGGATCCCGTGGCGATGACCGTCTACCGCAGCCGCAACGCCCTGCGCGGCCCGTTCACTCCGGACCGGATCGCGACGCTGCGGCTTCCGACAGCCAGGCGGGGCTACCGCGTCGACGAGGTCGACGCGCTGCTGCACCGGCTCGCCTACGAGCTGCACCGGCGCACGGGCGAGCGGGACGAGGCGCGTGCCGAGAACCAACGGATCAAGGACGCCCTGCGGAGGTGGCAGTCGGCCGAGGCGGCACGGAGGCTCGGCTCCTGACCGTGGCCGGCCGTCCCGAGGCGGCGATGCTGGACGGGTCGCAGCTCCCGTTGGCCGCACCGGCCAGCCGGTCGCTCTGGCCGGTCGACGGCTGGATCGAGGCCGCCGGGGCGTCGGGAGCGTGCAGGCGGGTCAGGCGCCGCACAAGGAGACGGGCGGCAGCGTCTGGTCCCGATGGTAGAAGGGCTTCAGCTTCTCGCCTTCGAGCTTGAACTTGATCTTTTTCGGCAACAGTTTCTGGAGCGCGTCCAGGGCCTCCGAGGACGCCGACACGCCGAACCCACCGCCCACCTTGCCGTCGAGGGTCGCTCCGATGCAGCGGGCCAGCGGGGCGCCGAGGGCCGAGCCGTTGGTGATGCCGACCGAGAAGACCACCTTGGCGTACGGGCCGGCGAAGGCGGCGGGGATGCCGATGCCGAACTGGACCTTCGTCTCGGCGGCGAACACCGCCCCGCTGGCCCCGACGGAGAGCCCGGTGATCGAGTCGATGATGCTCCGCTTGACGCTCAGGCTCGGTCCCTTGAGCACTCCGTCGATGACACCGATCGGGCCGTCCAACCGCCATTCACCGCCGGCCTCCACGGTGCTGTTCTTCCCGCTGATCGCCGTGCTGGCGATGAACTTCCAGCTCGTGACGTAGACGAGCGGTTCGCCCGGGATGGGCAGCGGGATCTCGATCGGCACCTCCACCCGGATCTTCCTGTTGTCGGCCGACCCGTTCGCCGCCCCGGCGGCGATGTCCATGGCGACGCTCTCGATCCCCTCCAGGGCGAAGGTCGAGTTGCTGTCGACCTTCCCGCCGGCGACCCGGACGTCCGAGCGCACCCGCAGGCTCCGGTATTTGAGCGAGAAGTCCGCGAAGAACTTGAGATTGTCGTTCTGCTTGCGGCCGACCTTCAGGCCGAGCACGCCCCCGCCCCGGTACGGCTGCACCTCCCAGTCACCCACCGTGACCGTGGCGGTCCGGGCGGTCTTCGCCGGGGGAAGTTGGCCATCGGAGCCGAGGCGGTAGCCGATCGGCACCGTAGCCCCTTTCAGGGTTCGCTTCGGGTCGGCGGGCACGCCCGACGCCGCCGGGAGTTCCGGCACCTCCTGCAGGAACGCCTCCGCGTCCCCGATCTCCCGGTCGTCGACGAAATGGGCGTCACGGAACACGTCGGTGAGCCCGACCGGGGCGAGGGTGACGGCCACGTCCCCGCCCGTCTGCCGGAGATCCGCGACCCGGCCCACCGCCCGGCTCGTCGCGTACATGACCTTTCCGACGGCGAGGTCGGCCACGCCCGGCGCGTCGCCCGCGAGGGTCCAGACGACGCCGTCCGCGCTGGCGGACCGGATCACCCCGGGCCCGCCGTCGATCAGGACCACGTCGGGCTGGTAGGTGACGGAACCGTTCCGGACCGGGCCGTACCCGTAGCTGCGCGCGGCCACCGCCGAGGCCGCGTCCGTGGGCCGCGACCAGTCCCTCGCACGCCGGCTGCCGCCCGCCGCGCAGCCGGCCACCAGGACGACAACGAGAGCGGCGGCGGCGCGGCGGGCGAGCGCCGCGACGGTACGGCGGGCGGGCTGAGGCATCGGATTCCTCCCCGTTCGGCTGCGTGCGGGGACCGGGCGGCGCCGGTCGGGGTCAGATGCGCCCGGCCGCCGTCCTGGCCAGGTCGGCCAGGGGCTGCCGGAATTTCGCCGGGTCGTCGAGCCGGACCAGCCGGATCGAGAACCAGACCGCCGACGCCTGGACGAACACTGCTCCGTCCTCGGCGTACGCCTCGTCACCCACGCCGGGCAGCGGCTTCAGGTCGTGGCCGAGTTCGCGTTCGATGTCGAGGAACTTCTTGGCGCCGTCGCCGACGAACACCTCCACCTGGGCGGTGGGCCCGGTGACCGGCCCGGTGTAGGTGCACGTCTCGCGGACCGGAACCGCATCCTGCAGCTTCGTCCCGGCCAACTGCTCGGCTTCCTTCTTGGTCACCAGCGAGCAGGCGTCAACGGTCGGGGCGGCCGGTGCGTCGCTCGGCGGGGTGCCCGTCGCGGAACCATCCGCCGTGGGCGTGTCGGTCGCCGGGGCCGCGCGGTCGCGGCTCGCCGGTGGGGTGCCGTCGTCTGAGCCGCCGCAGCCGGCGAGCAGGAGCACGGCCGTGCAGGCCGCGGGCAGGATCAGTCGGCGCACTGGAGGTTCCTTCCAGGGGGATCGCTGCGGTCTTGAGACCGGACCACAGCCGAACCGTATGGGCTCCCGGCCGTCGCGGAATCGGGGATTTCCCTATGCGTCCATGAGCGAGCCGCGCACGAGGCACCGGCATTGCCTGGAGCCGGGCAGCGTGAGTCGCCATGCCGACAGGTACGCAGGGATGCGGGGCACTCGTCGGGGATAGTGGCGAAGGTGGCGACCGTGCGCGATGAGGGCGATGACCCGTATCTCTGGCTGGAAGATCTTGATGGTGCGGACGCCGCCGGGTGGGTGCGGGACCGCAACGCGGAAACCGTGGCCGCGCTGGCCAGGGGCGAGCGGTTCGTTGCCCTGCGGGACGAGATCCGGCAGGTGCTCGACGCCGAGGACCGCATTCCCTATCCGGGCTGGCGTGGGGATCGCTA
>NZ_JBUEGB010000061.1:0-41623 GCF_054963695.1 Micromonospora sp. RTBAU3-60
GCAGCGGAAGGTGCGTATGGCCAGGGGTAGGGCGGGGCCGATGGTGCGGCAGGCGCTGCACATTCTGGTGGACGGGTACCAGCGGGGTGCCATGGTGGCCTGCCCGCCCCGCCAGCGTTGTTTGTAGCCGATGATGCGGGCCAGGTCAGCCCAACCCGCATCGGAGATGGCGGCGGCCAGACGCCGGTTGCGCAGCAGACCGGCGGTGTGCAGGTCTTCCAGAGCCAGCCGGTCGTGGGTCTTGACCAGCCGGTTGGCGACCTTGTGCAGAAAGTAGCGACGCACGTTCGCGACACGATGGTGGGCACGAGCCAGCCTGGCGACAGCCTCGCCCCGGTTGCGCGAGCCTCGCTGTTTACGGCTGGCCTGGCGGGAGAGACGCCGCAGCCTCGGCAGGGCGGCCCGCAGCGGGCGCGGCGCATCATCGACGCGCAGTACCTGCCGGCCGGTCGTGTCGGCGGCCACGACGAGGGCGGCGAGGCCGCGGTCGACGCCCACCCAACCACCGCCGTCGGCGTCGGCGTCGGGGCGGGGCGGGTGCTGGCGGGCCGGATGCAGGTCCGCCGCCTCCACTGTCACGGCGATGGTCCATCGGCTGGCCCGGCAGGAGACGGTGGCATACCGGATGTGGGCTCGGCCGGTGCGGATCATCCGCCGGAGCCGGCGGGTGTCCTCCCGCACCCTCAGGATCCCGATCCTCGGCAGACAGACACTGCGAGGTCCCGCCGTCGGATCCCCCACCCGGATACTCGCCCGACCCGCCTTGGTGGTCTTGCAGCGGATCCGGAACGACGGTCGGGTGCGGGTCTTGCGTTTGAATGTCGGGAACCCCACCCGGCGGCCCGGCCGTTTCCCCTGTCGGGAATCAGTCCAGGCAGCAAGGGCGCGGCCCAGGTCGACGGCGGCTTCCTCACACACCTGCTGACACACCTGCGCCCGCCACGACAACCCCGCCGCCACGATCTCGGCCGAACCGGCCGCATCGACCACGAAGCGGCGACCCGCCCGCGCCGAGCACTTCCACGAGTTGAACGCGTTGATCAGGTCGAAACCCGACCACGGCACCACCACCGACCCGCCCCGACGCTTCGCATCCAGGGCTTCCTTCACCAAAGCCAAGCACTGGTTGAACGCGAACCGGGACGCCCCCGCATGACGGGCCAACACCACCACCTGCGACGGCGACGGATCGACCGTGAACCGAAACGCGGTAAACCTCCCCACAGCCCCACAGCATGCCTGCCACCTACGACACATCTGAAACACGCACTAGTCGAGGGTGAGCACGGTCTTGATTTCGTCGGGTCGGGGGGTGAGCGCCTCGGCGAACCGGCTCAGCGGCATCCGCCGGGTGACCAGGCGCTCCAGCCAGTCCGGGTCGGCGGCGGCCAGCGCGTCGGCCGCCGCCGCGTAGTGCCGCAGGTTCGCGTTGACCGAGCCGACCACCACGTCGTTCTCCAGCACGAGGTCCCGGTTGGTCGCCCCGGCGTCCACGGGGATGGTCCGGCCACCGGAGGACACCCCGGTGAGGCAGACGATCCCGTACGCGGCGGTGCCGTTCATCGCGTCGACGACCACCCGGCCGACGCCGGTGGCCTCGATGACCACGTCCGGGCGGAGCTTCTCCGTGAGGTCCGCCAGGGGCTGGCTGTGGTAGGTGGCGCCGAGCGCCGCCACCGCGGCCGGTTTCGGGCCGTCGCTGACCAGGTCGAGCACGTGCACGTCCAAGCCGCGTTGCACGCCGAGCAGTGCGGCGAGCAGCCCGATCGGTCCGGCGCCGGTCACCAGGGCCGTCTGGGGCGCGTACCAGGAGCGGGCGCCGACCCGGTCGACCTGCTCCCACGCCTTGGCCACCACGCTGGTGGGTTCCAGCAGCATGCCGACCCGCTCCAGCCGCGGGTCGAGCTTGACCGCGTAGTCGGTCTCGACGGTCCACAGTTCGCTGCCGTAGCCGTCGCGTTCCTTGATGCCCCGCTCGGTGTAGCGGCCGTTGCGGCACGTGTCGAACTCGCCGCGGGCGCACGCGCCGCACGGCACCGGGTCGGGGCGGCGGACCACGCCGACCACGAGGTCGCCCTCGGCGAGGTCGGCGCCGGCCGGGGCGCGGAGAACCCGGCCGAGCGACTCGTGGCCGAGCACGAGCCGGTCCCGGCCGGGCGGGGCCCAGCCGTACCGCCCCTCGATGATCTCCCGGTCGGTGCCGCAGATGCCCAGGGCGATCCCCTCGACCAGCAGTTCCCCGTCGGCCGGGGGTGGGCTCGGGCAGGTCGGTCAGGGCGGCGGTGCCGGCGTGCTGCGGGGTGACAGTCAGGGCGCGCACGGCGTCTCCCTTCAGGCGTGGACGGTTTCCGGGGACGCGGTCTCCGGGGGAACCGCCTCCGCACGATCGGGCGCCGTCAGGGTCGCTACCCCGACCGAACCTGAGGTAATCGGCGCGACTCCGAGATTCCTTGCACAGGGCAACCGCCGAGCGGTGCCCGGTGCGGCGCTACTCGAGGCTGGCCAGCTCGTCGGCGGACAGGCGGAGCGCCCCGGCGGCCACATTCTCGACCAGGTGATCCGGGTTGCCCGTACCCGGGATGGCCAACACGTGCGGCCCTCGGCTCAGCGTCCAGGCGATGCGGACCTGCGCGGGCGTGGCGCCGTGCGCACGTGCGACGGCGCGGACCCGGTCGTCGTCGGCGACACCGCCGGCCTCCCGTCCGTCACCGGCGATCGCGAAGAAGGGCACGAATGCGATGCCCTGCTCGCCACACGTGCGGAGGGTTTTTTCGCTGATACGTTTGTCGATGCCGTACGCGTTCTGCACGCACACGACGGGGGCGATCGCCTGGGCCTGGGCGAGATGTTGCGGGCGGACATTGGAGATGCCCAGGTGCCGGATCAGGCCCGCGTCGCGCAGTTCGGCAAGCGCACCGAAGTGTTCGGCGATCGACTCGAGGCCGTGCTGGCGCAGGTTCACCACGTCCAGGTGGTCGCGGCCGAGCTGGCGCAGGTTCTCCTCGACCTGCCCACGTAGCTGATCCGGCCGGGCCAGCGGCAGCCACTCGCCGGACGGATCCCGACCGGGGCCGACCTTCGTGGTGATCACCAGATCGTCGGGGTACGGGGCGAGCGCTCGGTTGATCAGCTCGTTGGCCGAGCGCAGCGGGGAGAAGTAGAACGCCGCGGTGTCGATGTGGTTCACACCCAACTCGACCGCGCGGCGCAGCACACCGATGATCCGGTCGCGGTTGCTTGGCGTGCCGAGGCCGAAGGGGGTGCTGCCCGTCAGCCGCATCGCGCCGAATCCGATCCGGTTGACGGTCAGGTCGCCGAGCGTCCACGTACCCGCCGAAGCCGCGGTGATCTCATGAGGAGGCATCGGGCGACCATAGCCATGGCCGCTGAGCTGCGCATTCGGTCGGGTGCCCGATGGTGCCCCGCCAAGATCCCTGTTACGTTGTTTATGGTCAGGGAGCATGGTGTCGCCGGGCTCGCCAGCCGTGGGGCGGCCCGTCCGGTAGCCGTGGTTCCGCCAGGCGGACCAGGTCCCGGAGTGGGTCACCCGACAGAAGCGGCGGGCAGCGGATGCGGCGCCGGCGGCAACCGTCATGATGAGCCGGTGAAGATCCTGTCCATCCAGTCTTCGGTCGCCTACGGCCACGTCGGCAACTCGGCGGCCGCTTTCCCCCTTCAGCGCCTCGGGCACGAGGTCTGGCCCGTGGTGACGGTCCACTTCTCCAACCACACCGGGTACGGCGCGTGGCGCGGGCCGCTGCTGGCGCCGGCCGACGTGGCCGAGGTGATCGCGGGCATCGCGGACCGTGGAGTCCTCGGCGACGCCGACGCGGTGCTGTCGGGCTACCAGGGTGACCCGGCGATGGGTGCGGTGATCCTCGACGCGGTGGACAAGGTCAAGGCGGCCAACCCTGACGCGGTGTACTGCTGCGACCCGGTGATGGGCGACGCCGGCCGCGGGATGTTCGTCCGGCCGGGCATCCCCGAGTACATGCGGGACGTCGTCGTCCCGCGCGCGGACATCATCACCCCGAATCAGTTCGAGCTGGACTTCCTCGCCGGCCGTACGACGAACTCCCTGCCCGAGTTGCTGGAAGCGGTCGACGTGGTGCGCGCGACAGGGCCGCGGCACGTCCTGGTCACCAGCGTGCTCCACGGCGACCTCCCGGCGGGGTCGCTGGAAGTGGTGGCCGTCTCGGACGAGGGCGCCTGGGCGGTGACCACCCCGCTGCTACCGATCAGCCCGAACGGCGGCGGCGACGTCACGGCCGCGCTGTACCTCGCGCACCTGTGGACGACCGGCTCGCCCGCGGCGGCACTGGAACGCACCATCGCGGCCGTCTTCGCCGTACTCGAGGCGACCCTCGCGGCGGGCACCCGGGAGATCCAGCTGATCGCGGCCCAGGAGGCGATCGCCGACCCGCCGGCCAGCTTCGCCGCCCGGCGGCTGCGCTGACGCGACTCCCGTTCGGGCCCGTCACGGACGCGGCCACTGCCGGAGCATGATCTCCCCCGATCGCCCGGTGGCCGGGTCCGGTAGGGGACTGGCCCGGGGTCCCACCAGCTACGGCAGCACGTAGCGGACAGTTCCGGCATGCCGGTCGTTCGTCAGGAGCCGAGGTAGCTCAGGATCGCCAGAACGCGGCGGCTGTAGCCGGCGGCTCCGGACAGATCGAGCTTGTCGAAGATGCTGTTGACGTGTTTCTCCACCGCGCTCTGCGAGATGTGCAGCCGCTCGGCGATTGAGACATTGGTGTGTCCCTGTGCCATGTGGTGCAGCACGTCCCGCTCCCGAGGCGTGAGACGGCTGAGCGGGTCGGCGTGGCTGGTGGCGGACATGAGTTGTCGGACGACCTCGGGATCGAGCGCGGTGGCGCCGGCGGCGACGCGGTCGAGCGCGTCGAGGAAGTCGTCGACCTGGGCGACGCGGTCCTTGAGGAGGTAGCCCACGCCTTCGGAGCGGTCCGCGAGCAGTTGGGCGGCGTAGCGCTTCTCGACGTACTGGGAGAGGACCAGCACCGCGATTCCGGGCCAGCGGCGACGGATCTCGACCGCTGCCCGAAGCCCGTCGTCGGTATTGGTCGGGGGCATGCGCACATCGGTGACGACGGCGTCCGGGTGGTGCTGTTCGACGGCGGCGACGAGTTGCTCCGCGTCCGCGGCGGCGGCAACCACGTGGTGGCCCTCATCGGCGAGCAGGCGGGTCAGCCCGTCCCGCAGGAGAGTGGAGTCTTCGGCGAGGACTATGCGCACGGCAGTGCTGCCCTGATGGTGGTGGGGCCGCCAGGTGGGCTGTGCACCTCAAGCCGCCCGTCGAGGGCGCTGACCCGACGGGCGAGGCCCTGCAGGCCGCTGCCGTGCGGGTCGGCACCGCCGACACCGTCGTCGTGCACCAGCATCTCCACCCCTTTCGCCCGCGGGCTGATCTTGATGCTGATCACGGTAGCGCGAGCGTGTTTGGCGGCGTTGGTGATCGCTTCGCAGGCGACGTAGTACAGCACGGTCTCGATGGGCCGCGGCGGCCGGACCGGCACGGTGTAGCTGACTTGGACGGGTATCGCCGAGCGTTGCGCTACCAGGGCCAGCACCTCGTCAAGGCTGCTGTGATCGAGCGCCGACGGGTATACCCGCCACGCCACCTCCCGCAGGTCGTCGATGGCACGCTGGATATCGCCGTGCGCCTGTACAACGAGGTCACGTGCGGTGCCGGGGTCGCGGCTGCGGCGGGCGCGGCCGAGCAGCATGCCGAGCGCAACCAGGCGCTGCTGGAGCCCGTCATGCAGGTCGCGTTCGATGCGCTGTCGCTCGGCGTCCACGGCGGCGATCACCCCGGCGCGGCTCGCGGTCAGCTCGTCGATCCGCCGCTGCAACATCTCCCGGCTGCTGGTCTCCAGCAGGGTGCGAGCCAACCGCCGGTCCAGGGCCCCGACGCTGGCGATCGCCTGCAGGTTCACCACCAGCAGGGCGGATCCGATGAGCACCTGCACCAGGAGTTGGGGCACCGTCATCGTGCCGATCACCACGGAACGCAGCACGATCGCGGCGAGCACGGTGCCGACGGCGAGCAGGCCGAGCGTCAGCGCACCGAGCAATCCGGGTAGGAGCCGCGCCGCGAGGTAGGCGAGCACGCGTGGTCCGCTGACCCGCATCGGCGGTGGGTCCGGCTGGCCGGCGACACGCGCAAGACGACGCCGTTCCCACTCGGCGATCCGCCGCGCGTATCCGATGGTGGCCGTTCTCGCGCGGCGACCAACCGGCGGCGCGACCCCAGCGGCGGCCGTGACCACCGCGGCCAGCAGCAGGAACAGCACCTCCGCCGCCGAGGTCAGCACACCGACTGCCACGGCGGTCAGTGGCCGACTCCACCCGATCACGGTGGCCGCCCACGGCCGTCGGCGTGCTGCCTCCCGTACTGCCACGTCGCCCGTCCCGTCAAGGTTGCTGCGCTGGAGCGGCCAATCTATCCGCGGCGCCAGAGGTCATCGTCGTCCTGCCCACGGCGTGGCGTGCCGTACAGCGTGCCGCGTCCGGCTCGCGTCGACCGGTGGGCGCCGAGATCGGAAAGCGTCTCGGCAGGTGGCTTCGGCGCACCTGATTCGAGCGTGCCGACCGTTCGCGCGCCGTCCCCGGCCAACCGGCTCCGGCGGATCCTCATCAGCCGGGAAATGGCGAAATAGGCGACCGCGAGAGCGCAGGCGGCGATGACGAGGTTTTGCAACGTGCCCGCATAGGGCTCGACAGCGTGCCAGTTTTCGCCAAGCAGGTAACCGGCCACGACGAACACGGTGTTCCAGATCAGGCTGCCGAGCGTGGTGTAGAGCAGGAACCCTGCGACCGGCATCCGCTCGATCCCAGCCGGGATGGAGATCAGGCTCCGGAAGATCGGAATCATCCGCCCGAAAAACACGGCCTTTGCGCCGTGCCGGGCGAACCACGCCTCCGTCCGGTCGATGTCGTCGAGCTTCACCAGCGGCAACTTCGCCGCGATTGACCGAACTCGGTCCCGCCCCAGCACGACGCCTACGTAGTAGAGCGCCAACGCGCCGATGACCGAGCCGAGCGTGGTCCAGCCGATGGCGTGGAACAGGTTCATCTTGCCCTGACTGGCGGTGAACCCCGCCAGCGGCAGGATCACCTCACTGGGGATCGGTGGGAAGAGGTTCTCCAACGCCACCGCCAAGCCAGCGCCGGGGCCGCCGAGCCGCTCCACCAGGTCGGTCACGAACCCGACCAGACCGTCATCCGGCGACTCAGCCGGCCCGGCCAGCACTTCCGCGTACATCGACACATGCCACGAATGGATCATGCCAACGACGCTATGCGGGCACCGCGGCCGAAACCATGAGGTCGACCGCCGACCTCAGCGGGCCGACCCCAGCTGGCAGGGTGCGGAGAACCGCACCCCTGCCGGCGGAGGCCGGTGTCAGCAGTCGGGCCTGATCGGGAACGCCAAGGCATTCACTGCCCCGCCGGTGGGTCGGCCGGGGGAGCCCCGGGGTCCAACGGCACGCGGAGCCGCTCGACCAACTCGCACGCCGCCTCGGTGAACGGCTGGTCGGACTCGCCGGGCCGGTGTCCCTGGATCGGTGGTGGGACGCTGTCGCCAGGTGGCGCCACCACATCGGCGGGATCTCGCAGCCGGCGGTCCACCGTTGCCGCCGGGCCGTCGACGGTGACGGGCGCGGCTGGCCGGTGAGCGGAGAAGATCCAGCCGCCGACGGGGTCGGTGTCGCGCCACAGGTTCACCCACCGCCAGTCGATCCGGGCGCCGACCTCGTGCAGCACCTCGTCGTCGACGTAGGCGGGGAAGAGCCGGGCGTAGAGCCGGCGCAGTGGTGACGCGTGGGTGAGCAGGGCGACTCGGCCGCTCACCTGCGGCGGCAGCTGCAGCACCGTCGCGGCGGCCAGGACGGAGCCGTGGCTGTGTCCGGTGATCAGCACCGCTTTGCCGCGTCCGACCAGGTACGTGATTCGTCGGGTCAGCTCCGGTACGGCACGTTCGGCGTAGCAGGGCGGCGCGAACGGGTGGGCGGCTCGGGGCCAGAACGTGCCCAGGTCCCAGAGGATGCCGACGTGACGCCTGAACTCGACGGTCCGGTAGGCGAAGATCCCGCCGATGATCAGGCCGAGAATGATCGCTGCGATCACCCAGCTACCGAACGCGATGGCGAAGGTGATCAGGTCGGCCGGCACCCCCGCGTACCGCTCCACGACGTTGCCCGGATGCAGCTCCAGCAGACCGATGGCGGTGGTGGCCGTGCCGGCACCGGCGAGGCAGGCGTAGACCACCGCCAGCGGGATCAGTCTTTCGGTGAACCGCGCCTGGGCTACCGCCTGCCGCACCTGCCGCAGTCGGGGCGCTGCTTCCGGCGGCGCGTCCGGGTAGTCCCGCGCGACAATTGCCGCCGCGGCGCGGAACCGGCCGCGTCGGGAGATCAGGATCACCAGGCCGCCGACCACCAGCGTGAACAGCACCGCCCGGAAGAAGCCGAAGATCGCCCACGTGTACGGCCGGGGCGGACCGGCGGCCAGGCCCGCCGCGGTCGGCGTGTCGCGGTCCAGGAAGTCCGCCACCCGGTAGACCAGCTCGGCGGAGAGGGCCACCGCCAGACTGATCGATGCGGCCGCGATCGCCAGCGCGCCCAGCCCGAGTAGCGGCGTGGCGTCCGGCTGGCGGCCCCGGCGCCAGAGCAGCACCGCTCCCAGCGCGGCCAGCAGGGCCGTCTGGGTGACGAACAGCCAGGTGAGGATCGAGTCGTAGCCGGGTAGCCCGCCCCCCTCCCGCCAGGGCGCCGGGCTGGTCAGGACGTGGGCCGTCACCAGGATGGTCAGCACGACGGCGATCGTCCGCAGCGTGCGGGGGATCCGGTCGAGTCGCCGATCCGCGGCGGCCCGGTCGATCAGCGGGGGCGTGCAGAGCAGCACCACACAGGCGGCCAGGACAACACCGGTGCCGACCGCCAGCGCGATCGTGCCGGCCGAGGCCCCGGTTGCGACCCGGGCGGCGAGCAGGGTGACGTCCAGTGTCGCGAACGCCGCCGCGACGTGGATGGAGCGCAGCCGACCCACCAGCGGCTCGGCGTCCCATTGACCGACCGCGCCGAGCCGATGCCCGGAGACCTGCGCCTCGGGGGCGCGAAACGCCTCGAACACCCTCCCGGGGCGCGCACTGGCCCGCCAGACCAGGCCGACGGCGGCGGCCGGAACCAGCGCGAGCACCGCCAGCCGCAGCCCGACCGGTTGCCCACCCAACCAGGACAACCAACTGCGCCCGGCCAGGCAGTGCCGCGAGGACACGCACTTCCACGCGATCAGGTCCAGCGCGACGCCGGCGACGGCAAGCACATACAGCGCGGTGAGAGTGAGCGCCAGCAAGCGGCACAGGGATCTGACCAGCGCATCGGAGCCAGGGCTCGCCGGGCGCATCCAGATCGCCACGTTGACCAGCATGAACGGCAGGAGGAACACCAGCGACAGGGTTCGGATCATGGTGCCGGAGGGCAGGTCACCCCAGCGGTACGCCTCCAGCGTCACCCGAGCGCCGGCGCTGGTGCCCGAGTGGTGGCGGGGTCGGTAGAAGCCCCCACTGCCGTCGCCCGCGACCTGCTCGAGCTGCGGCAGGTCCAACACCTGGCCGGCACTCGCGCTGGCGGCCCCGTGTACCCGCAGCTCCACCACGTCATCGGACATCCCGGCCCCGCCCAACCGCGCTGACGCATCCGACATCGGCCCCTGACCCGCCTTGGGGGGCCCAAACCGGGTGAACCCGGTCGATGACCGCCCCCGCCACTCGTGTCGGTCTACCCCACCCGGGCAGGCCCGAGTGTGGGACGACCGGTCCCGCCCAGGCCCGAAACGGTCGTAGACGGCCGCGTCCAGCTCCTGAAAGCCGCCGGCAGCCGCCGCGAGTGCCCCGACAGCACGGTCACCATCTCGCGATGGGCCTCGATTGTCACGAGCATGTCTCGCACCGCGAATATCTGTTGATCTCTATTGCCGGGCGGCCAGGGCCAGTGGTACCCAGGTTGGACCAGGCTTGATCACCAAGCGGCCCAGGAGGCGTCGACGATGGTTGCCATTCCCTGGCCGGGCGGTGGCCGCTCCGCCACCGAGCCGCCACCTGATCGCCGCAGCCTCCAGCCCTCCTGCCGGATGGTGGGGTCGCGTGGGCCGCCACCACAGGTCGCCTAGACGCCGCACGATCCCTTGATCTCGGAGAAAGGTGGACCAACTCATGAACCACGCGCAGAAGGAAGGGCTGAGCCGACGTCGCGTCCTGGGGGGAGCGGCCGGACTGGCCGCCGGCGCCGCGACCGTCGCGGCGGGCCTGCCCTCCGGCGGCGCGTCCGCCGCCCCCGCACAAACCCCGCCCGACCTCGCCCGCTGGCGTAGGCAAGCCGCGCACGTCACGATCACCCGCGATGACTGGGGCGTCCCGCACGTGGTGGGCAGGACCGACGCCGACGCCGTGTTCGGGATGATGTACGCCCAGGCCGAGGACGACTTCAACCGGATCGAACGCAACTATCTGGTCAGCCTCGGCCGCCTCGCCGAGGCCGAGGGCGAGAGCGCCATCTGGCAGGACCTGCGCCAGCGACTGTACGTCGACCCTGAAGCGCTCAAGCGGGACTACGCGAAGAGCCCGGCCTGGCTGCGCGACCTGATGCGGGCCTGGGCCGACGGGCTGAACTACTACCTCGCGACGCACCCCGAGGTGCACCCGCGCGTGATCAGCCGGTTCGAGCCGTGGATGCCGCTGAGCTTCTCCGAAGGCAGCATCGGCGGCGACATCGAGCGGGTGCCGCTCACCCAGCTCGAAGCCTTCTACAGCCGGCGTGCGGTGGAGATGACCGATGAGGAGCGCGGGCTGCTGTTCCGCGAGCCCAGCGGCTCGAACGGCATGGCGATCGCGCCGGGCCACACCCGGGACGGCCACGCGCTGCTGCTGATCAACCCGCACACCAGTTTCTTCTTCCGCTCCGAGCAGCATGTGACCAGCGGCGAAGGGCTCAACGCCTACGGCGCCGCCACCTGGGGGCAGTTCTTCATCTACCAGGGCTTCAACGCCAACACGGGCTGGATGCACACGTCGAGCGGCGTCGACAACGTCGACGAGTTCGCCGAGACGATCGTGACCGGGGCGGATGGCAGTCGCTCCTACCGCTACGGCAACGAACTGCGGCCGGTGACCACGAAGACGATCACGTTGTCCTACCGCACCGCCGACGGCGGGCTGGCGCGGCGCAGCTTCACCACCTTCGCCACCCACCACGGCCCGATCGTGCGCGAGGCGGACGGCAAGTGGATCGCGTTCGCGCTGATGAACCGGCCCGTCGAGGCGCTGCAACAGAGCTTCCTGCGCACCAAGACGCGGGACTACGCGGACTTCATCCAGGTGGCGGGCCTCAAGGCCAACAGCTCGAACAACACGCTCTTCGCGGACTCGAAGGGCGAGATCGCCTTCCTGGTGCCGCAGTTCATGCCGGTGCGAGACGACCGCTTCGACTATCGCAAGCCCGTCGACGGCAGCGATCCGGCGACCGACTGGCGCGGGCTGCACAGCCTCAACAGCCTGCCGCAGGCGGTGAATCCGGAGAACGGCTGGGCGTTCAACACGAACAACTGGCCCTGGACCGCGGCCGGCGCGGACAGCCCCAAGGCCGCCGACTATCCGCGCTACTTCGACCAGGCCGGCGAGAACCCGCGGGGACCGCAGGCGATCCGGGTGTTGACCGCGCGGACCGACTTCACCCCGCAGACGCTGATCGAAGCCGCCTTCGACACGTACCTCACCGCCTTCGCCCGGCTCGTGCCGGGACTCGTCGCGGCGTGGGACAAGCTGCCCGAGGGTGACCAGCAGAAGACGAAGCTCGCCGGCCCGATCGGCCTGCTGCGCGGCTGGGACTATCGCTGGGCCGCGCAATCGACCGCGACGTCACTGGCCGTGTTCTGGGGCGAGGCGCTCTGGGCGCCCTTGGCCCAGGCGGCGCGGGACGCGGGCATGTCGATGTGGGACTACCTGGCCGAGCGTGCCACCGACGCGCAGCGGCTCACGGCGCTCGACGCGGCGGCGGAGCGGCTCACGCAGGACTTCGGCAGCTGGCAGGTGCCGTGGGGTGAGATCAACCGCTTCCAGCGCAACGACGGCGCGATCGTCCAGACCTTCGACGACGCCAAGCCGAGCAGCCCGGTGCCGTTTACCTCCGCGCAATGGGGCTCCCTCGCCTCGTTCGGTGCCAGGCGCTACCCGGGAACGAAGCGCTACTACGGCACCAGCGGCAACAGCTTCGTGGCAGTGGTGGAGTTCGGGCCGAGGCTACGCGCCTGGGCGGTGACGGCCGGCGGCGCGAGCGGGCATCCCGACTCGCCGCACTTCAACGACCAGGTCGAACGCTACGCCAGCGGCAACCTCCGCCCCGTCTATTTCTATCCGGACGAGCTCAAGGGCCACATCGAGCGGAGCTACCAGCCGGGCAAGTGATCAGCCGTGGGGTACGGATGATCCCAAGCCTTCCTGGCAGTTGATCAGCTGACCGGTACGAGCAGCGCGCCGGCCGGGACCACACGGTCCCGGCCGGCGTCTCTTTCGTTCGGCCCCTCAGGGTCGAGCAGCTGACTCAAAGATCTTGCGGTACTCGCCATAGCCTTCGCGCTCGAGGTCGTCGCGCCGAACGAAGCGAAGCGCCGCCGAGTTCATGCAGTAACGCAGCCCGCCAGCTTCCGGGGGGCCATCGTCGAACACATGGCCAAGGTGGCTGTCCCCGTGCGCCGACCGGACCTCGGTGCGGACCATACCCAGGGTCGATTCTTGGATCTCCCGCACATTCGTCGGTTCGATCGGCTTGGTGAAGCTCGGCCAGCCGGTACCGCTGTCGAACTTGTTGACGGAGGCGAAGAGCGGCTCGCCGGAGACAACGTCGACGTAGATGCCCGGCTCCTTGTTGTCCCAGTAGGCGTTGTCGAACGCTGGCTCCGTCCCGGCTTCCTGTGTGACTCGGTACTGCTCCGGCGACAGGCGAGAAATTGCCTCGGGGTTCTTGCGGTATTCGCGTGACACGGTTGCTCCTCTCGGCGAGATCTTCGGCAGGAAGATGGTCAACCAGGCGCCCAGAGACGTGGCTCACCTGCGTACCCCGCCTGCCGTCGGCCAACCACGACGTGCCGCGCCGGCAGCGCCTGGCCCCACCCAGCCCGGCATTTGCCAAAACGGCAAGGATCCTTGCCGGCCCGTTCCCGGCGGCGCACTATCGGCGGGCCGGGACGGCGGCCGTCCGCGCGGCGAGGAGGGGGCACGATGAGCGAACCTGTGGCATACCCGGTCGACCCGGCGGTGGACGCGGCCACCGCCCGGTTCTGGGACGAGCTGTACCAACAGCGCGACCGGGTGTGGAGCGGCCGGGCGAACGCCGTCCTGGCCGAGGTGGTCGAGCCGCTGCCGCCCGGCACCGCGCTCGACCTGGGCTGCGGTGAGGGCGGCGACGCGATCTGGCTGGCCGGCCAGGGTTGGCAGGTCACCGCCGTCGACGTCTCGACCACCGCGCTGGACCGGCTCGCCACCGAGGCGGCCCGGGCCGGCGTGGCATCCCGGATCACCGTGGCCCGACACGACCTGACCCGCACCTTCCCGGCCGGCCAGTACGACCTGGTCTCGGCCCAGTTCCTCCAGTCCCCGCTGGAGCTGCCCCGGGAGGCGGTGCTGCGCGCGGCGGCGCGCGCGGTCGCGCCCGGCGGCCGCCTCCTGGTCGTCGAGCACGGCGCGGCGCCGCCGTGGGCCCGCGAGAGCCACCCGCACGCCCGCTTCGCCAGCCCGGAGGAGATCCTCGCCGCGCTCGACCTCGAACCGGACGGCTGGCACACCGAACGGCTCGGGGCCGCGTACCGGACGGGCACCGGCCCGGACGGCGAGAGCGGCACCCTCGTCGACCACGTGGTCCTGGTCCGTCGCCGCTGAGCGGCGCTGCACCACACCGCGACGCGGTCCACGGGAAATGGTGCGTTCGCAGTTTTGGATGACGCCTATTAGGCTGCACGCCACCGGAAAGGCCGGCGGTCGGCGCGAAACCGATCAACGGTTTTGTGTCAACCCTGCACCCTCTGGGTCCGAAACGGCGTGGAGAGACATGACGAAGAAGATGCGAGGTTTGGCCGCAGTCCTGCTCATTGTCGTTTCTGCCGTGGTAATCATAGGTCGAACCGCCGGTGCGAGTCCGTTCCAAACAAACTCCGCGAAAGCCTGGCCCCAATTCGGAGCCACGTCCGATCCGGATCTGACAGACAACGACGGGCCAACGGCCGGGCCGGCTGAACTGTTCAATGGGACGGCAGCGCTGAAGCAGCCGAGCAGATCCCCGTTTCCTGAGGTCATCGGCAGTCACGCCGAGAGCACCTCGGTCATCTGGAACGGGCAGTACGTCATGTATTACCGGACCTTCATCAGCCCGACGGGGGCCACCTGCTCCATTCCGCAAGGCGTGGCGATGGCGACCTCGAACGACAGCGGAGCCACCTGGACACCGGTCGACGGAGGACGTCCGCTGCCTGCCCTGCAGACGGTCCAGCAGGGTCAGAGTTGCAGCTTTGACGACAGTGTCAAGAGCACCTGGGTGTATTCACCCGACGTCATCGCCGACGGCTCCCGCCTCGTCATGGTGTTCGAGCAACGCGACCACGACCCGAACTACGTCGCTCCAGGGCAGGGTCGGAGTCTGCACTCCATTCGCTATGTCACCAGCACCAACGGGCGTAACTGGTCGGAAAGCACCCTTCTGCTTGGACCCGGCGCGGTCGGTGCGTGGGACGACGAGGTCGGGACGCCCGATATCGAAAAGGACGGCACCGGCTACCTCCTGACCTTCCACGGCCACGACGCGACCGGACGCCTGAAGCAGACGCGCGGAATGGTCCGGCTCGACGCACTGGCCGGTGAATACACCGGGGTCCGTCAAAAGATCAACCTGTCGCCGACCCCGGACTGGGCCAACTTCGGGGTAGGTATGGCGGACATGACCCGCGGTCCCGACGGCTACTGGTACATCGTCTTCGAGGCCTTCTCGGGCGCCAGCGGAGCGTGCGGTCGTACGGACACTCAGACGGTGGTGGGCATCGCGCGTAGCACCGACGCGGTGACCTGGTCGGTCGCACCGACGCCGCTGATCCACGGCCGCGACGGGCTCAGCTGCGGCTACGACATGCCCTCCTGGCAGATCCTCGGCGACGTTCGGGGCATCGTCACGCCCAACGACCCGCCGGAGGGTGACAGCCTGGTGCGCTGGGACATTCGCGCGAGGTAGCGCTGGACGAGCTTCGATCGACGCCTGCTCAAGCGGCAGAAGCCGCTTGAGCAGGCGGGCGGGCGCGCGGAGGCACAGCGGGGGAGCAGCCGATCCCGGTTACCGCTTGCCCGAAACCTGCTGCGCCGTCCCGCGTCGCGGCCGCATCAACTCCCGCACCCCGAGAAACACGAACGGCAGCATCAGCAGCACGTCGGCGATGTGCGCGATCCACACCTCCCGACTGATCCGGCTCAGCGGGAAGGCGACGGCGCCCAGACTGATCAGCAGGCCGACGGCGACCGGGCTGGTCCGCGTCCTGGCCAGGACGAGCCCCAGGGCGAACAGACTGAGCGGAAACAGCGGCCCGGCGGCCCAGAACAGCGTGTAGGCGGCGAACGCCGACCGCTCGTTGAGCAACTCGACCGCTGTTGCGTGCGAGACATCGAACAGGCCCTCGTGCACGCTCTGCACGCCGAACGCCACCCCGCCGACGGCCCCGACGACCGCCACCGGCAGCGCGACCGCCACGAACCGCGGAGCGGCCGGCCGCAGCCGCTCGTACAGGCCGATCAGGCCGATCAACCAGCACGCGGTCGACAGCGCGACGAGCGTGCCGGCGGCAATGCCCTGCCGGTCGGCCTCCCAGAAGAAGCTGGCCAGGAAATTCAGTGTGGAACCGAGAATGAGAAACATACCCGGACGCTACGAACGCGCGGCCGGCACCGAATTCGCCGAACGCTGACGGCCGCCTACCGCGGTCGCGGTATCCCGGCCAGCCCGCTGCGGTAGGCGAACACGACCAGCTGGGCCCGGTCCCGCGCACCGAGCTTCGCCATCGCCCGGTTGGCATGCGTCTTGGCGGTGGCCGGGCTGATGGTCAGCCGCAAGCCGACCTCCACGTCGGACAAGCCCGCGGCGACCAACGCGACCACCTCACGCTCACGCGCGGTCAGGGTCTCGGTGCCCGGCACCGCCGGTCCGCTCGCGAACGCCGCGATGAGCCGCCGGGTCACCGCCGGAGCCAGCAGCGCGTCCCCGGCGGCCACCACGCGTACCGCACGGCGTAGCTCGTCCGGCTCCACGTCCTTCAGCAGGAAACCACTCGCACCCGCCTGCAACGCCGCGTACACGTACTCGTCCAGCTCGAACGTGGTCAGCACGACAACCCGAACGCCCGGCAGCCGGCCGTCGGACAGGATCCGCCGGGCCGCGGTCAGCCCGTCGGTGCCCGGCATGCGGATGTCCATCAGTGCCACGTCCGGCCGGTGCGCGCGGGTCAGCGCGATGGCCTCGTCACCATCGGCCGCCTCGGCGACCACCTCGATGTCCGGCGCCCGTTCCAGCAGGACCCGAAAGCCCGCGCGCACCAACCGCTCGTCGTCGGCGAGCAGCACCCGCACCGTCATCCGGGGAACCACCCCTGCACCTCGAAGCCACCACCGTCGGCCGGTCCCGCACGCAGCCAACCGCCGAGGCTGACCGCCCGTTCGGTCATACCGCGCAGCCCGTTCCCCGGTGGCCCGGCGGACTCACGCCCGTCGTCGCGCACCGTCAGCGAGAGGCCGTCAGGCCGGTACCCTAACCTGATCTCGATCCGTCCGGCACGGGCGTGCCGTACCGCATTGGCTACCGCCTCCTGCACGATGCGGTAGGCCGCCGCCTCGACCGCTCGCGGCAGCGCCCGCGGCTCGCCGTCGCACACCAGCACCGCTCCCGTCTGCGCCGCCAGCAGCGGCAGCCGGTCAAGCCGGGGCGCCGGCGGCTGCGGCTGCACCGGCAGGCCGTCCCGCAGGACGCCCACCGCGGCCCGCAACTCCACCATCGCCTCCCGGCTCGCCCGACGTACCGCGTCCAGCGCCGCGCGGGCCTGCGCCGGGTCGTCGTCGAGCACGTCGCGGGCCACACTGGCCTGCACGCCGACCACCGCGAGCGTGTGCGCGGTGACGTCATGCAGCTCACGGGCGATCCGCAGCCGCTCGTCGGCGAGCCGCCGCTCGGCCGCCCGGTCCCGTTCGGCGGCCAGCAACGCCAGCCGTGCCCGCCGCTCGCGAACCCCCTCACCCAACAGCAGCGCCGCCACGAACACCACCGTCGAACTGTCCAGCGTCGCGTCCAGGAACCCCACCCCCGCGACCGCGGTCCGCCCCTGCGCATCCAGCGCAATGAACAGCGCCGCCACCGCCAGACCGACGCGGCGGCGAGGCGCCACGGCCACCGAGTACAGCGCCACCCAGACCGGAACGGCCGGTGTGCCACCGGGATAGCGAAGGACGTGGTACAGCAGGAACAGGCCGCCCACCACGGACAGGACGACAGCTGGCCACCGCCGCCGCACCGACAACGCCAACACCATGGCGGCGCAGATCGCGTACGCCACGCCGTCCGGCCCGCGGTCGTCCGGCGCCACCGCCGCCGACGCGAGCCGCAGCCAGGTGAGCGCACCACTCACCGCCACGACGCCCGCGTCGATCGCCCACCGCCGCATCCGGTCACTGTACGAAGGCAGCGGTGTGAACGCGTACCGCAAGCGCGGTATCCAGCGCCGGCAACGGCCCACCAACGCCGGTCCGCCCGCTAGGGGGTAATCGGGAGGCCATCCGGACACCGCCTTCCCTAGGATCACCTGATGTTCCAGCCGACGTACCCGATTCGCACCGCGCGGCTGACCTTGCGCCCGGTCACGTTGGACGACCTCGACGATGTGTACGCATTTCAGCGCCGACCGGACGTCGTCCGCTGGATGCTCGGCGCCGGACCGCGTACCCGCGAGCAGTCGCGGGCGTCGGTGGTGGCCATGGCGGGCGAGGACGCGCTGCGCAAGGAGGGCGACTGCCTGACCTTGGCCGTGGCCACCGATGCCGGGGTGATCGGGACGGTGGAGTTGGTCTGGCGCAGCCAGCTCGACCGCACGGGCGAACTCGGGTACGTCTTCCACCCGGACCATGGCGGTCGCGGGCTGGCTACGGAAGCCGCCGCAGCGCTGCTCGACTGGGGGTTCGACGAGTTGGGGCTGCACCGGATCTACGCCCGGTGTCACGGCCGGAACGACGCCTCAGCCCGCCTGATGGCCCGGCTCGGCATGCGCCAGGAGGCGCACCATGTGCAGAGCTACCTGTTCCGGGGTGAGTGGGCCGACCAACTCGTCTTCGCCATCCTGGCCGACGAGTGGCGGTCCCGGGCCGCGACTGCAGGGGGTTGAGCTACCGGCGTTCGCGGCCGGTCTGGCGGGGTTGTGCACGGGCGACCCACCAGCCGAGCAGGACGATGAGCACCGAAACCCCGAGCTTGATCGACAGGCTCCAGACCAGCGCCGCCGAACCGCTGCGGGACCAGTCCCACCACAGGATGCCGCCGAGCGTCAGCAGGACGACGAGGGCTGCCGCGGCCAGGCGCACACCGACCGGTCTGGTCCGGGGCGACAGCAGGGCAGCAGACGAGAACCCGGCCAGGAGCAGGAGAACAGCGAGGAGGGTCAGTGCGATCGGCACCGCGGGCACCAGCAGTGTGACGGCGAGGAGGACACCGCCGGCCGCGACGGCGATCTCCACCGCATGTGTGCCCACTGCGCTGCCGCGGGTGAGCATGGCCACCATCGCCCAGACGGCGAGGGCGTAGCCGCGGAAGGCGGAGAGGACCATGGCCACCGGCTTGATGCGCGCCGAGTCCCCGGCGACATTGGCCAGCACGGTGGCGGTGTGCGACAGGGTACGCGCGAACGTGTCGCTTCCGACGTCGCCTCCGATACGTTCCCTGCCGATCTTCGCGGCTTCCTCCCACAGCCGCCACAGGTCTGGTGCCGGCAGGTTCTGACCGGCGTTGCGGTCGGCGGCGTCGAAGGACTCCAACCAGCTGTTGCTCGTCTGGGAGCGGTCGTTGCCTTCGGCGCGTACCGCGTTGGCGAGGCTGGGGAGGTCTTCTCTGAGCACAGCGGTCTGGATCGGTCGGGCCAGGACGCGGGTGCAGGCGCGCAGTGCTGGTGCGTCCGGGCCAACGATGATCTGTTCCACCTCGCGTTCACATGCCGCACGGTCCTGCGCCCACTGCTCCGCCAGCCAGCTTCGGTCCGGTGACTGGTCGGGAACCGCGCATCGCTCGACCGCCTCCATGAGCTGGGCCACGGCCTGAGCGGGAGCCGGCCGGGGACCGGCGGCAGCCGCCGACCGGGGGGTGAGCAGGCATTGCCGCAGTCGCTCCGGGGCCAGCAGGATCCGGATGAGCTGTTCGACCGCGTCCATGCGGCCGTGCAGCCAGTCGTTCATGCGCCAGGAGCCGCGGTAGAAGGCACCGAAGTGGTGCAGCTGGATGCCGGTCAACCGGTCGGGGTGCAGGGAGGAGAGTTTGGCCAGTTCCACTTCCTGTTCCGGCTCGGGGCTGGCGCTGGTGAAGGCCAGCTGTACGACGTCGAGGCGCAGCATGTTCTGCAGCACCGTCTCGTCGGCGATCCCTTCCCCGCTGACGGCAGGGCCCGCCTCAGCCGTCACGGTCGGGGGCGTCGCCCGACCCGTGGCCTGGGCGGGTTGCGGTGGCACGAGGAATCGGTGGAGTGCGGCGAGCCGCCGCGTCCACTCGCCATCCGGGTCGAGCACGTCGTTCCCGACCTCGCTCACCGCCCGCAACGCGGGGGCGATCCCGCGCAGGCGCCGGGCCAGTTCGAGGGCCTGCCGGTAGAGACGAGCCCCCCGGGCGCCCCCGTCGGAGACGGGTGGGCAGTCCCAAGCCACCAACGCGGCCGCGAGCCATCGCTCCAGTTCGGGCAGGTTCTCGGCGGTCTGGTTCAGCGAGCCCCGGCGTGCGGGCATCGGGCCGATTCCGTAGCGGGACGGTCCGGTCGATGCCGTGGACCAGTAGCGGTTGAGATCCTCCCGGTCGGCGTGGATCTCCTTCAGCGTGGCGGCCACCGTTTCCCGGCAGCACACGATGGCCCTCCGCTCGGGCGTGCCGAGGTGGGCCAGCCAGACCGCTCGTTTGAGCAGGTCGACGGTCATGTCGGCGAGCCGTTGGACGGTGGTCTGCCCCCAGTCCCAGCTCGCACCGACGCGTCCGAGCGCCTCCGGCAAGGGGCCCGCCGGGATGAACGACATCGGCTGTCGCCGCAGCGCGGCGAGCAGTTCCTGCATGCTCCACTGCTCGGCGGGTCGGCCGCGCTGCCCGGCCGCCAACAGCGGGGCCAAGGTTCGGGCGGCGTTCTCGGCGCGCACCTCCAGGTACGCCGGCCACGCCCGTTCGGAGAGTTGGTCGGCGACGTCGGTCATCGCCATCGCGAACCGGTCACGTGCCCGGCGGCGCACCCGCACGTTGGCGTTGCGGTTGCGGATCTCGGTGAGTTCTCGGGAAACGGAGTCGGTGGCCCGCAGGCGGGTGAGGACGCCCAGCAGCACCTCCCGGGCGGAGGGTAGCGGCGACCCGGGCCGGTTGGCCGGGTCTGGTTCGGGCACCAGGTGGGCGGTGGGGGAGGAGCGAATCTGTTCGCCCGGATCCGGAGCGACGTAAGCGAGCACGCGGCGTACCTGAGCGCCGGCGGTCTGCCGGTACACCGCCTCCAGAGCAGGCCTGATCGGCTTGTTGAGGAGCACTCCGCCGTCCACCACGTGCTGTGATTCGCGAAAGTTGGCTCGACCCGCCGTGGACGCCCACCGCAGGTCGCCGTCCGGGTCTCCGGGGCTCACCCACACGAAGTGCGGCTCGAAGGCGCCGGGGAAGGCGGAGGTGCATCGCGCTGCGGCGGCCAACTCCTCGAGCACGGCATCGGCGGTGAGGTCGCCGCTGACGGGTCTCCCATCGTGGTAGCCGGCCCGCAGGTCGGCGAAGCGGAAGGTGGCGTCGTGGTCGGTCTCGGTGATGGCGACGCCCAGATCGTCGGTGAACGTCGTGGACCTGCCCTGCCAGAGTGTCCCGGTCAGCACCAACTCGATCGGCAGGCGGTCGTCGTCCAGGCGGCTCGGTGGGCGCCTGGCATCCGAGATCACCTTTTCCAGCGCTTCCCTCACCTTGGGCAGGAAGTAGTCGTCGCCCTTCAGCAGGGACTTCGGGTTGCGGGTCAAGGGATCGCGCAGTAGCCGGTCCAGGCTGCCGTGCTCGTGCCACAGGTCGCGCATGACCGACAGATCCCCGCCCCGGGCGAGGCCGAGCGCCAGGAAGGCGCCGTTGAGACCGCCCGCCGACGTCCCTGAGATCACATCAACGCGGACGTCGGCCCGCAGCAGGTCCAGCAGTGAGGAGTACGCCGATCCCGCCTCGCTGCGGGCCGTGGCCAGGCGGAAGAGCTCAAGGGTCACGCCGCTGATCCACACCGCCAGGCTGACTCCGCCGGTCATCACCGCGGCGAGTCGGATGTCCTGCCGGTCGGCGTCCTCGGTAGGCGAGGTCGGCCAATCCGGCTCGTGATCCTCCACTGTCTCCGCCACGTACTACCGGAGGGTGATCACGGCGATGAGCGAGGGCAGGGAAGTTTGCCTGAATCCAGCAGTCATGTCCGGAATAGTATGTCGATGTCGGTGCGTCTGGAGATCCCATCGGGGTCCGACACGCCGGTTACCGGCTCCGTGGTGTGGGCAGCACAAGAGCCGTTGGTTAGCGGGGCGACTCGTCCGCCTCGACGAGCCGGGCCAGGTTGGCCAGTGCCATACGCGTACCGGTCTCGTTGTCCGCGGCGGGAACCCCGTCGGGAATGCCTTCGTGCACGACAAGGACGTCGGTCCCGCCGTCCGCGTCGGTGAGCGTGGTGGTCATCGTCATGGTGCCGCGGAATGCGGGGTCCGCCGTCTCGAACTCGAACACTTCGACCACCTGCTCATTCGGCACGAGCTTGAGAAATTGACCGTGGTAGGTGTCGGTGTGCGACGTCGACTTGCCGGCACCTTCGATCGTGTCGTAGGTGAGCGAGACGCGGAATGAGCCACCTTCGCGGGCGTCGAACTGGTGAACCTGGCTGCTCATGCCTGCGGGAACCCGCCACCTGGCGATCGCGTCGGCATCCACCAGCGCGCGGTAGACGGCCGGACGGGAAGCGTTGACATGCTGCGAGACGCGCGTCGAATTCATGGGGGCAGGGTAGTGCGTGTCGCTGCGGTTGCTGGGCAAGCGGAACGGCAGTCCGCCGGTCCGTGCGGTGGTCATCGCGGGCTGGCCCGCCGGCTCACCGGCCAGCGCCGAGGGCGGCAGCGAGCTGGTGGAGGTGGTGTGCGACGGGGCCGACAGTGAGCATGCCGCTGCCAGCGCCGGCCAGCTCCGCCGCGGCCGGCGCGAGTGCCGTCCGGGCGCGGCGCATCATCGCCCGGTCAGTCACGGCGATCGCGGCCTGGCCGGTGAGGCACCACAGGGCCTCGAACAGCAGATCGCGTGGCGGGTTCGGAGTCTGCCGCAGCGCCGCCGCGGCGTCGGCCGGGCGGTCCCGGCCCAACAGCACCAGCGGGCGCGCCCATGGGGCGTACGGGCCCCAGTCGGTGTCGTCGGCGAAGTCGACCGGAAGACCGCGCCACACCCGCAGGCACAACAGGGCCAGCGGGAGCAGGCCCTCCTCGACGCCGGGCATGCCGGCGCCGGCAAGCTGAGCCGCCGCCTCCCGGTAGGCGACTTCCGCGTCCGGCGACGACGCCCCGGTCGCGGCCAGCCGCAGCGCGCGATACCACTTGGTGAACACCCCCGCCAGGGGGCGCTCGTGCCGCGCGGCGAGCCGGTCCGCGGCGGCGGCGTGCTGGTCGGCCGTGGCGAAGTCGGCGAGTGCGCTGCGCGCCTGGAGACGGATGAGGTGCCCGAGGATCTCGAACGTCGCCATGCCGTGCCGGGCGGAGAGGGCGACGAGTTCCTCGCCGATCCGGTCCCGCTCGGGGGCGAGGCCCGCCCGGTGGAAGGTCTGCATGAACGTGCCGTTGAGGACGAAGGCCAACAGGGCGGGATCGCCCAGCCGGCGCGCGATCCGCTCCGCTTCCCGGGCCGCCTCGGGACCGCGCGCCGCCCGCGTACCACGTGACTCCACCGCGACGGTGGCCAGCAGCCGGGCGCGGGTGGCCTCGGACGAGGTGGGGCGCAGGGCAGCGAGGGCCCGCTCCGCCGCCGCCACGATCCGCGCCGCCTGATCCGGATCATCCGAGCGGGTCCAGATCGCGGGTACGTCGTACCCTCCGATCACCCGCGCGGTCAGTTCCGGATCGCCCAGCTGCTCGGCCGCGGCGATGGCCGCGACCCGTTGTTCCCGCGCCGCCACGAGCCCGCCCGGCCCGGCCACCGCGAGGCTGCGCAGCAGGCCGACCGTCGACTCGAGCCGAGCCCGCGAGCCGGCGGCAACGGTACGGTCGTACGCCGCCGCGGCGTCCGCCCACACCCGCTCCGGGCCCTGCGGGCCGAGAGCATCGCCCACCCGCTCGGACTGGCGCAGGATGTCGACCTCCAGGCGCCGCAACCGGGGGCCCGGATCGACCCCGAGCTGCTCCAGCAGCAGGTTGCGGGCTCGACGCAGCACCCCGAGCGCATCCCCCTGGCGTCCCGCGCGATACAGGGCCAGCGCCAGCAGCCGCCACGCCTCCTCCCGCCACGGATGCTCCGCCACATGGGCGTCAAGATCCGGTACGACCTCGGCGGCTCGCCCGAGATCCAGGAGCGCCTCGGCCCGCCGCTCGACCGCGTTCAGCCGTAGCTGTTCGAGGCGGGAACGCTCGGCGCGCGCCCACGACTCGTCGTCGAAGCCCGCGTACGCGGGACCCCGCCACCGCCCCAGGGCACGGTCGAGGCGCTCAAGCGCCTCCTGCGGCGGTGCGCCGGACGCGGCGACCACCTCGTCCTCGAACCGCCAGGCGTCCACAGCCTCGGGCGCCGCCCGAAGGACGTACCCCGGCCCCTCGGTCACCAACAGCCTGGCCGGCTCCCGCGGCGGGCGCTGCGGCTCCAACGCGCGCCGCAACGCCGCCACGAACGTGCGGACGGCGCTCACCGCCCCCGAGGGCGGGTCCTCCCACAGGTCATCGACGAGCCGGCTGACCGGGACCACCCGGCCGCGGGCGATGATCAGCCGCGCCAGCACCGCCCGGTGCTTCGGGCCTTTCACGTCGATCGGCGCGCCGGCCCCGTCCCAGGCCACCACCGGCCCGAGCACACCGAAACTGACCTGCACCTCGTCGACCCACCCTCCCGCGCCTGAGAGCAACGTATCGCGCTCATCGGTTGCTCATCCGCGGCCGGCACGCTGAACGAGTCCACGGAGAAAGGAAGACCATGACACCTGTCATCCCCGGGTTCGACTACCAGCGCCTCACGGTCGACGACGACGTGACGCTGCACGCGGCGGTGGGCGGCTCCGGCACCCCGATCGTGCTGCTGCACGGCTTCCCGCAGACCCACCTCATGTGGCGACACGTCGCCGTCGACCTGGCCGCCGACCACACCGTGATCTGCCCCGACCTACGCGGCTACGGCGCCAGCGACAAACCCGCCGCACACCGCGCCGACACGTACGCCAAGCGCACCATGGCCGCCGACATCGTCACCCTCGCCCGCAAGCTCGGCCACGAACGCTTCGCCCTCGCTGGTCACGATCGTGGTGCCCTCGTGGCCATCCGCGCCGGCCTCGACCACCCCGACACGATCACCCACCTGGCCGCACTCGACGTGCTGCCAACCCTGGACATGTGGGACATCCTGCACGGGGCCAGCGCGGCGGTCGCCTTCCACCTGTACCTGATGGCCCAGCCAGCGGGCCTGCCCGAGCAGATGATCAGCGCGAGCGCGGACGCCTTCTTCGGCTACTTCCTCGACGTGTGGGCCCAGAACCCGCAGACCATCCCCGCCGACGTGCGCGCGGCATACCTGACGGCCTCGCGCGAGGCCGTCGACTCCATCGTCGCCGACTACCGCGCCTCGGCCGGCGTCGACATCGAGCACGACCGGGCCGACCGGGCCGCCGGAAACCGGCTGGCCATGCCCGTCGCCGTCGTCCAGCAGGACTGGGGAGCGGCGCTGGGCTACGACGCCGCCGCGTTGTGGCGGGCCTGGGCCCCGAACCTGGAGCACCACACCACATCCGCGGGGCACTTCATGGCCGAGGAGGCACCGACAGAGGTCATCAAGATCCTGCGTTCGCTTCTCGTACGTTAGGGAACGCCCTGCTGGGCGTCACCGTCGGCCTGCACCTGTGGCGGCGCAATGCCCTGCTCAGCATCCTCGGCGGGACCGCCGCGCACGTGGCCATCGCCAGCGCTCTTCAGGCCCACTGAGGCAGGATGTGACGGATGACGACACCTCCTGGCCCGATGGTTCGCGGTGCCACCCCTGGTGATCTCGATGCCATCGCGCGGGTCGCCGAGGTGGCGGGTCAGCGAGGCGAATGGACCGGGGTCGACCCCGCGTACGTCGAGCACCTGCTGCGGTACGGGCAGATCGCCGTCGCGATCGATGATGACGAAATCATCGGCTTCGGTGCGACCCGGGAAATCGCCGGCGTGACCTCGATGCTGTGCGACCTGTTCGTCGACCCGGCGCACCACGGTCGCGGCTGCGGCAGAGCCCTGCTCACTCAACTGTGGCCCGAGCAGACGACCGCACGGATGACGTTCAGCAGCCAGCACCCACACGCGCTGCCGCTCTACACCAGCGTCGGGCTGGACGCTTGGTGGCCGCTGCTGTATCTCACCGGGGATCCCCGTACCGTGCGGCCGCCTGCTGGTTGGACCGTCCAGCCGTCGTCGGCGGATGCGGTCGGCGCGTTCGAGGCGGGCTGGACGGGCATCGACCGCACCGCCGACCATCACGCCTGGACCCGGCGACCGAACGGCCTGGCGCTGGTCGCGGCCCTTGACGGCCAACCGCGGGCGGCCGGCGCCGCAGCGGGGGTGGGCGCTGGCTTCGGCCTGGTGCACCTGGCCTCGGATCCGCGTCTCACCGACGCCCAGGCTGCCGACGGCGTGCTGGCGGCTCTCACCGCCCTCGACGGCGTGGAGGGTCACGCGCAGGTGTGCCTGCCGGCGCCGCACCCCGCTGTTCGTCCGCTGCTCGCAGCCGGATGGCGCACGGCCGACATGGACGTCTTCATGGCGACCCGCGTCGACCTGCTGGACGCGCGCCGGGCCGTGCCGTCGCCCGCTCTGGCCTGACGGCCGCCGGGTCGAGGCCGAACGAGGAACGCAAGGTCCGGACACCGCCAGACTGGCCGGGCCCACCGGGCGACGCTTGACGTCATGAGCAACGTTCTTGACGGGAAAGTAGCGCTGGTAACCGGCGGCAGCCGCGGCATCGGCGCGGCGGTCGCCCTTCGCCTGGCCGCGGACGGCGCCGATGTCGCGCTGACCTACCAGCAGAACGGCGACCGGGCCGCACAGGTCGTCGAGCAGATCAAGGCTGCGGGACGGCGCGCACTGGCGGTCCGCGCCGACAACGCCGACCCGGCCGCCCTGACCCGGACGGTGGACGAGGTTGTCGGTGAATTCGGCCGCATCGACATCCTGGTCAACAACGCCGGGATCTACCTCGCCGGACCGGTGGACGACCTCGGGTTGGCGGAGTTCGACCTGAGCATCGCCGTGAACGTCCGCGCGCCGTTCGTCACGTCGAAGGCCGCGGCCAGGCACATGGTCAGCGGCGGGCGGATCATCAACATCGGCAGCAACATGGCGCAGCGTGCCGCGTTCCCCGGCCACTCCGTGTACTCGTTGAGCAAGACCGCCCTCATCGGGCTCACCAAGGGCCTCGGCCGCGACCTGGGGCCACGCGGGATCACCGTGAACCTGATCAACCCCGGCCCGACCGATACCGATGCGAATCCCGCCGACGGCCCCTACGCCGAGGCCATCAGGGGCTTCACCGCGCTGGGTCAGTACGCCGAGCCGGCGGACATCGCGGCGGCGGTCGCGTTCCTGGCCCGCGAGGACAGCCGATACCTCACCGGCGCGACCATCGACGTCGACGGCGGGTTCGCCATCTGACCGGAACCGTCGCCGTGCCTCGCCGGCGGGCGACGCCATCGGCCCTGGCCCTCGGGCAGCAGGGCGCTGACGAACCGGATCGCCGGGCCGGGGCAACGCCCCGGCCCGGCATTCGGTCTGCCCTCACAAGTCAGGTGAGGAGAGGCCCGAGGTTACGCGGTGGCGAGGCCGCGCTCGACCGCCGCGATGATCTGCGGCCGCAGCTCCTCCGGCCGGATGATGGCGTCCACCGAGCCGACCTCGACCGCGCGCTGGATGCTGTGCACGCCGTCGAACTCGGCGGCCACCTCGCCCAGCTTCTCCGCCCGCACCGTGGCCCGGACGTCCATGAGCTGCGTGACCAGTGCCGCCCGCTCCCCGCCGGTCGCCGCCGCGACGCGCGCCTCCAGTTCGGCCACCCGCGGATCCTTCGCCGTGCGCGCGTTGACGTCACCGGCGAACACCACGGCCGCCGCGGGCGCCCCGCCGATGACGGACGCGAACGAGCCCTCCACGGCGAGCACGGTCATGTTCGGGTTGAGCGCCTTGGAGAACACCACGAACGCGCCGCCGTGATACCGCGAGATCACGCAGAACACGATCGGCCCTTCGAAGTTCACGATCGCCCGACCGATCTCCGCGCCGTACTCCAGCTGCAACTGGCGCATCGACTCCGGCGAACCGTCGAACCCGGACAGGTTCGCCAGCACGACCAGCGGCCGGTTCCCGCTGGCCGCGTTGATCGCCCGCGCGGCCTTCTTAGACGAGCGCGGGAACAGGGTGCCCGCGGTGTAGGTGTCCGGGCCGTCGGTGGGCGGGAAGCCGCGCCGCGGCACCGACCGGGACTCGATGCCGAGCAGGCACACCGGGACGCCGCCGAGGTGCACGTCCTGCACCACCGCGGTCTCCGCGTCGGCCATGCCCGCCCAGCGCTCCAGAATCGCGTGATCCTGGTCGGCCAGGGCCCGCATCAGCGTACGGATGTCGAACGCCTTCTTCCGGTCGGGGTTGCGCTCCCGGGAGAAGATCTCGCCGACGGTCGTGAAATCGCTGTCCGGCACCGCATGCGGGTAGTCGGAGATGTCGCGGTCGACCGGGTCGGACGTGACGGCCCGGCGCGGCCGGGTCTCGCCGGGCGCGATGTAGGTGTGGTCGTAGTGCGTCATCAGCACGTTGCGGGCGGCCCGCAGGTCCGGCGCCCAGTACTGGGCCTGGCCGTTGGGGCCCATCACCCGGTCGTAGCCGCCGATGCCGAAGTTGTCCTCGGCCGACACCCCGCCGGAGAAGTCCAGTGACTGCTTGCCGGTCAGCACCATCGCCGAGTCCGGGGTCATCACCAGGATCCCCTTGGTGTGCATGAGCATCGTGGCTTCGGCGTTCCAGTACGGCTGGGCGCCCACGTTGATCCCGGCGACCACAATGTTGATCTCGCCGCCCTGCTGGGTGAACTCCACGATCCGCTTGAGCGCCGCGGCCACCCAGTCCATGTTCTCGGTGCCCGAGCTCATCGAGATCCGCGCGCCCGCGGACAGCGCGAACCAGTCGACCGGTACGCGCATCCGCTCGGCGAGGTCGAGCGCCGCGATCACCCGCGCGCACTCCGGCTCAGCCAGCGCGCCCAGCGCCTTGGTCGGGTCGCCGAGCAGCACCACCCGCGTGACGCCTTCGGGATACCGCTCCGTCGGCGTGCTCACCACACCGGCGACGATGCCCGCCTTGTTCTGCCCCTTGGGGCGCTCGACCGGGGCCAGCTCACCGGTGTCGTCCAGGTCGTACTCGGTGAAGGTGCCGCGCTGGCCGGCCAGCATCTCGGTCAGCTCGTACGGGTACGTCGTGCCGCGGCGCCGCGCCGAGAGCACCTTCTGCCGGTAGTCGTCGAGCGGCTGGATCGGCTCGTCCGTCGGCTCGGTGACCGACACCCGCATGCCCGTGTCGTAGGAGATCTGGACCGCGATGTCGGTGAGTTCGCCGGTGGCCCCGTCGCGCTGGCGGCCGAGGAACAGCACCTCCTCCAGGCCCGCGCCGGCCGTGATCGGCAGCACCCGCTGGGCGACGGCGTCGAGCTCGTCCATGGTCAGGTCGTTCGGGGGCCAGACGTAGATGGTGATCCGGTTGGTGTCGAACCGCTTCTTCGCGGGACGCTGCGCCTGGACCTTGCGGATCGCGTCGAGACAGGCGTCCAGCGCGCCCTCGACCGCGGGCAGCGCGAGGATCCGGCCGTCGGCGTCGCGCAGCGGGGTCAGGTCGCGGACCTGGGCCATCGCCGCCAGCCGCTCGTCGGCCGGGTTGTTCGGGGCGACGCAATGGAAGAGGTAGACCTCTTCGTCCGCCGACGGCAGCCGGGTCAGGTCGAAGTTCCGCAGTCGCGACAGTTGCAGGCGCTCGGCGATCAGCGGGTGCAGCCCGCGGATGACCCGGTCCTCGCCCAGGCCCGGCCGGAACGTGAACTGGTGGTGCATCGGCGTGCCGTTGCGCCCGGCCACCGACACCGTCACCCGCTGGAGCACGTCCAGCAGCCCGGCCCGGTCGACGATCTCCCGCAGGGTCGCGGCCATCGCGTCCGTCCCGGGCTGGTCGGCCCAGGTCAGGTACACGTCGGCGACCGACAGCTCCGGGTCACGGCGCGGCGCCGAGCCAGAGCCGTCGCTGGAGCCGGACAGTTGGGCGACCTTCGCCAGGGCCGCGGGCAGCTCACCGAAGTCCGTGGCCGCCGCGATCAGCCGGAAGCGCTCGCCGTCGCGGTCGTACTGGGCAGTGAAGAACGAATGCCCCGCCACCTCGACGGATCGCGCGTCGCTCGCCCCGCGGTTGCCGTAATAGCGGCGGCTGAGCACCTCGAGCATCGGCCCGTGGTCGGCGCCCGGCTTGCCGATGCGCTGACCGAGCAGCCGGACCAGAGGTTCGGGCGAGGCGACCATGTTCGCGATCCGCTCGGCACGGTCGGGCGCGCTGGGGTTCTCGTCGAGGTGGCGAAGGTGGCCGCGGACGCCCGCGTAGACCTCGGCGCGCTTGCGGCGCAGCATCGGCTGGGCGGCCCAGCGGAACACGATGCTGCGGGCCAGGTCGCCGACCACCGGGAACCGGAGCTGGGTCGCGAAGATCAGGTGCTCCAGCGCCTGCCCGACCAGCTCGCGCAGGTCGTCGCCGGGCAGTGGCTCGGTCAGCCACTGCTGCAGGAACGTGACGATCACCGAGACATCGGCCGAGGTCCGTCGTTGCGCCAGGAAGATCCGGAACACGGCCTCTTCCAGCGCGGGCGTGCGCTCGAAGTCGTTGACACCGTAGTGGGCGAGCACCCGGGCGAGCCGGTTGCGGAAGGTGTCCGGCAGCGCGGCGCGCTCGACGTCGAGGCACTGCAGGTACGCGTGGAAGTATTCGCGCGGGCTGTGCACCCGGGTGTCGGCCTTGGTTTCCTCGCCGACCGGCCGGTTGCGGCTCAGCTCCGACAGGTCGGCGAACACCTGCAGCAGCTCGACCTCCTCCTCGAGCGGGCGGTGGCCGAGCTCGGCCCGCGCCGCCAGGTAGTTGGACAGCGCCCGGCGTTCGTCACGGGGGTCGAGGTCGTAGCCGAGCAGCAGGCTGCGCAGGTCGGCGATGCCGCGCGCGACGCGGGCCTCGGCGGACAGGCCGGTCGGCTCGGGCGGCAGCTCCAGGTCGACGGCTTCGGTTTCGGCGGCCGCGCCGGCGGTTTCGTCGCCGATCGGTTCCAGGCGCAGCAGCGGCGCGCCGGCCTCCACCTGGCTGCCGACGGAGACCTGGCATTCCCGCAGCTTCGCCTTGAACGGCGCGCGCAGCACGGTCTCCATCTTCATGCTCTCCAGGACGAGCACGGGCGCGCCCGCCTCGACCTCGTCGCCCACTTCGAGCGGGGTGGCGACGACCAGCGCGGGGGCGGGGGAGCGCAGCACGCCGCCCTCGTCGCGGCTGACCCGGTGCGTGACGCCGTCCACCTCGACCAGGTGGATGGGCCCGTGCGTGTCGGTGACGAGGCGGTAGCGTCGGCCGTTGACCAGGATCCGGCCGGTGTGCTCGTCGAACCGGTCGAGTTCGACGTCCACGGTGGAGGCTTCCCCGATGCCGACGCGGAACCGGCGCGGCCCGGTCTGCGCGACGGTCACCCGGTAGCTGGCGCCGCGAAGCTTGAGGTCGATCGGGCGGCCGCTCTCGTGCTGCACCTGCGGGCGGCCGCCGTGCGCGGTGGACAGCAGCCGCTGCCGCTCGACGAGCGCTTCGTCCTCGTACGCCTCGATCGCGGCCGCGGCCAGCGCGATGCCGGAGTGCGTGGTGGTGACCAGGCGGCCCTGCGCGCGAACCCGGTCGATCCAGCCGGTGTCCGCGCTGCCGTCGATCACCTCGGGCTGGTCGAGCAGGTCGAGCAGGAAGCTCTTGTTGGTGGCGCCGCCCTCGATGATCACCGTGGTCTCGGCGACCGCGCGGCGCAGCCGGCCGAGCGCCTCGTCGCGGGTACGGCCGTAGGCGATGATCTTGGCGATCATCGAGTCGAAGTCGGCGGGGATCAGGTCGCCCTCGCTGACCCCGGTGTCCACCCGGATGCCGGGGCCGCTGGGCAGCGCCAGCCGGACGATCCGGCCGGGCGACGGCGCGAAGTCCCGGTCAGGGTCCTCGGCGTTGAGCCTGGCCTCGACGGCATGTCCGGCCTCGGCCGGGATCCGTTCGCCGAGCCGCCCGCCGGCGGCCACGTGGATCTGCGCCTTGACCAGGTCGAAGTCGGTGGTGGCCTCGGTGATCGGGTGCTCGACCTGAAGTCGGGTGTTGACCTCGAGGAAGGCGAACAGCTGGTCGCCCGGGTGGTAGAGGAACTCGACGGTGCCGGCGCCGCGGTAGTCCACGGCCAGCGCGAGCCGCTCGGCCGCCGCCTTCAGCTCGCGGGTCTGCTCGGGCGTGAGCACGGGGGAGGAGGACTCCTCGATGACCTTCTGGTTGCGCCGCTGCACCGAGCAGTCCCGGACACCCAGCGCCCACGCGGTGCCCTGACCGTCGGCGATGACCTGCACCTCGACGTGCCGCGCGCCGGTGACCAGGCGTTCCAGGAACACCACGCCGCTACCGAACGCACGCTCGGCCTCCAGGCTCGTGCGCTCGTAGGCCTCGGTGAGCTCCTCCTCGCTGCGGACGACCCGGATGCCCCGGCCGCCGCCGCCCGCGGTCGCCTTGAGCATCAGCGGGTAGCCGATCTCGGCCGCCGCGCGTTTGGCCGCGTCCAGACTCTCCACCGCGCCGCGGCTCCACGGCGCCACCGGGACGCCGACCTCCTCGGCGATCAGCTTCGCGCCGATCTTGTCACCGAGCTCGCGCATCGCCGTGGCGCTCGGACCGATGAAGGTGACCCCGATCTTCTCGCAGAGTTCGGCGAACGCCGGGTCCTCGGCGACGAAGCCCCAGCCCACCCACGCGGCGTCCGCACGCGTCTCGACCAGCGCGCGTTCGAGGACGCTGTGGTTCAGATACGGGCGCGTCGACGCGGGCCCGAGGCAGTAGCTGTCGTCCGCCTCGCGGACGAAGGTGGCGGCGCGCTCGGCGTCGGTGTAGAGGGCGATGGTCTCGATCGGCGGGGCCCCGGTCTCGGCGTTGAGCTCGCGAACGGCGTGGATCAGCCGCATGGCGGCCTCTCCCCGGTTGACGATGGCGATGCGGCTGAACACCGAGTAAGCCTCCCAAAGTGCGTGCAGGACGTGACGGGGGCTCCCTCCGGGCAGGGGTCCCCGTCAACAACTTTCACGGCTACTGGTCGGTAGGCAAATCGCCGGACCCACCACCTGGGGACGGCGAACGTTGTGGAAAGCCACCAACTTCAGTTGTGGACACCCGCCAACTTCTAGACATTTCGGTTTCAACGCCGTGACGAGCGCCAGGCCCGGCACGTCATCGGTCAAACCCATGCCAAACGGCCGCACCGGCTGATTCCCACGAACCAGCCGTAGCCCACAGCTCACCCAGCGTCAGAACGACGATCCCTCCACGCCTCGGCCGGCCCGCAACGGCCTGCTGCGAATATCGAGTGGCGGGACCGACCCGACGGTAGCGAAGATCGCGGCGTGGGTGTCTTCCTGGAAACCGAGCGGCTCGTGCTGCGCCCGTTCACCGACACGGACGTCGACCACCTGGTCGCCCTGGACGGCGACCCCGAGGTGATGCGTTTCATCAACGGTGGCCGGCCGACAAGTCGCGAGACCATCCAGACGCGCACTCTGCCGCGGCTCCTGCACGACTACCCGTGCTTCGATACCCGCGGCTACTGGGCCGCCGAGGAGAAGGACACCGGGACGTTCCTGGGCTGGTTCGAGTTCCGTCCCCTCGACGAGCACAGCCCTGCCGTGGTCGAACTCGGCTACCGGCTGAACAAGGCCGCCTGGGGCAAGGGCTACGCCACGGAGGGATCGCGCGCCCTGATCGAGAAGGGGTTCACCGACCTCGGCGTGCAGCGGGTGACCGCGAACACCATGGCGGTCAACACCGGATCCCGGCGGGTGATGGAGAAGGCGGGCCTGTCGTTCCTGCGTACCTTCACCGGCGACTGGCCCGAGGCGATCGAAGGCTCCGAGCACGGCGAAGTCGAGTACGAACTCACCCGCACCGACTGGGAGCAGCGCCGATAGGCGTCAGCTGCGTTACCTCCGGCTGACCGTGAACAGCAGCGGGGTGGTGACCCCGTGCCAGGCGCTCAGGTCGGCGAGGAAGCCGCCCAGCCAGCCGAGCGCATCCAGCGACCACTCGGCGAGCGTCCCGTGGAAGGTAGCCCGGTGCAGCGAAGGGCCGTTCCAGAAGCTGTCGTCGAACGGCGGCCGCATCGTCCGCGGCTCGTGATCGGCCAAGGAATACGACTCGCACCCGAACACGTCCTGCTCCAGTCGGCGCATCTGCTCCCGCATCCGCGGCGCCGCCTCGGGGACGGATGCAACTTGCCCGCTGTCCAGCGTAACCCGCACCGGCGTCCTCGACCGCGGGTCACCACCGCCGAACCACCGAGCGGTGCCGACCGAAGGCATCGGGGCGTAATCCGGACGCGACCCAGGGTCAAGGCCCTGGACGGGCAACAACACCTGCACCGCCTGCAAGCTCAGGGTGCCGATGCGCGCCGCCACGTCACCCGCGCCGCGGAGGAACGGCTGCACCGGCAGCGGCCGATCACCGGGCACCGGTTCGACCCCCACCTGGAACCACGCGACCAGCGACGCGTCGGGAGCAGCGCCCGGGTGATCCTGCCCAGCGTCGTTCATGCCCCACAGGCCCGTCGCCCCGACCTCGCTCTCCTCGACGCCCCCGGCGGTCCTCCCCGTGGCGCTGTCGTGATAGATCAGCAGGTCGCGCAGGCCCGGAACCTGCACCCCGGCGGCTTCCAGCATGCCGCCGGCGCCCTGCTGAAGCCAGCCCATGGCAAGCGACCGGTCGTGGAACAAGATGTACGCATCCGGGTCGGCGTCCGGGTCCCGCCACGGATGCGGCGCCAGCTCGCCGTACAGGGCCGCGAACATGGTGCCCACCGGACTGCGGGCACCGGGCGCCAGGCCAGGGCGGGCTTCCTCGCTGTCGCCGGTCATGTCGTCGCCTGCCTGTCGGCACCTCTCAGGGGCGATGTCGCCGTCGGCGTGGCTGTCGTCACGACGTCAGGTTAGTCGTCCGGTCCGCCGCAACAGCGTCCAGAAACCGGGCGGCGCATACTGACGGGACGTTCCTCCGCAGTCGGGCAAGTGCCTCGACATCGCCGGCAACAACTCCGCTGACCGCGCCCCGGCCCACCGGTGGACCTGCCACGCCGGTGCCAACCAGAAGGGACCCCGCGATGAGGCGCCTCCGACCCGCCCTCGGCGCGGCCGCCGCTGTTCTCGCCACTCTCGCCTGCACCACCCCGGTCACACCGGCGGCCGCCGAGGCCCCCTACGACGTGCTGGTCTTCTCCAAGACCGCCGGCTTCCGGCACGACTCCATCCCGGCCGGCATCCACGCCATCCGCGACCTCGGCGCGGCCAACAACTTCACCGTCACCGCCACCGAGAACGCCACGCAGTTCACCGCGGCCAACCTCGCCAGGTACGAGACGGTGGTCTTCCTCAACACCACCGGCGACGTGCTCGACCCCACCCAGCAGACCGCTTTCGAGGCGTACATCGGCGCCGGCGGCGGCTTCGTCGGGGTGCACTCCGCCGCCGACACCGAGTACGACTGGCCGTTCTACGGCAACCTGGTCGGCGCCTGGTTCGCCTCCCACCCGGCCATCCAACAGGCCACCATCAAGGTGGAAGACCGGGCGCACGCCGCGACCGCCCACCTCGGCCCGACCTGGACCCGCACCGACGAGTGGTACAACTACCGCACTAATGCCCGCTCCACCGCCCACGTGCTGGCCACCCTCGACGAGTCGTCGTACTCCGGCGGCTCGATGGGCGCGGACCACCCGCACGCCTGGTGCAAGACGTACGCCGGCGGCCGGGCCTTCTACACCGGCGGCGGGCACACCCAAACCTCCTACAGTGAGGAGGCGTTCCGGGCCCACCTGCTCGGCGGAATCCGCTACGCGGCCGGCCGGACGAAGGCCGACTGCCGCCCCGAGACCGGCTGAGCAGCGGTCCCGCCGTCCGTCCCGTGGTCGGCGCAGCGCCACCGCGAGAAAATTCCTGTCGAGCGTGTCCATCCGGCCATGCCCCATCCGTGGTCATGGCGTACGGCGGCCCGCCGTACCCGGACAACGGGATATCGAGGAGTTCGACGTGAAGTACATGCTGCTGATCAACGCCGGCGCGGCCGACGAGGACGGGCAGGCCGCCGGGTGTGAGGTCCAGGACTGGATGGCCTACGACAAGCAGATGCGGGACGCGGGGATCTTCGTCTCCGGGGAGTCCCTGGCGGACCTGGTCACCGCCACGGCGGTGCGGGTCGGGCCGGACGGCCGGCAGATCGTGACCGACGGGCCGTTCGCCGAGAGCCGCGAGGTGCTCGGCGGCTTCTACGTGATCGACGTGCCGGACCTGGACGTCGCTCTGGACTGGGCCGCCCGCTGCCCGGGCGCCCGTGGGGGCGGATCCGTCGTGGTGCGGCCGGTGGCCGACTTCGGGGGCTGAGATGGCGGCCACTGGCCCGGGGATGACGGACGAGTCGCCGTCGGCGTCGGTGGAGGCCGTGTTCCGCGAGGAACACGGCCGCCTGCTGGCGGCGCTCGTCCGCCGCTTCGGCGACCTCGACCTCGCCGAGGAGGCGGCCGCCGAGGCGGTCGAGGCGGCGCTGGCGCACTGGCCGGTCGACGGCGTCCCGCCGAAGCCGGGGGCCTGGTTGATGACCACGGCGCGACGCAAGGCCGTCGACCGGCTGCGCCGCGACCGCGCGTACGCCGCACGGCTGGCGTTGCTGCAGGTGGAGGCGGAGCGGGCCGGCCCCGCCCCACCCGCGGACGCCGACGGCGAGCTGCCGGACGAGCGGCTGCAGCTGTTCTTCACCTGCGCCCACCCGGCGCTGCCCGCCGAGGACCGGGTGGCGTTGACCCTGCGCTGCCTGGCCGGGCTGAGCACGCCGGAGGTGGCGCGGGCCTTCCTCGTGCCGCTCGAGACGATGGCGAAGCGGATCACGCGGGCGAAGAAGAAGATCCGCGAGGCGCGGATCCCGTTCCGGGTGCCGGCCGTGGACGAGCTGCCCGAGCGGCTGCCGGTGGTGCTCCAGGCCATCTATTCGATCTTCACGGAGGGATACGCGGCGAGCTCCGGACCCAGCCTGCAACGGCTGGACCTGGCCGAGGAAGCCATCCGGCTGGCGTCGATCCTGCGCCGCCTGCTGCCCAACGAGCGGGAGATCGCGGGCCTGCTCGGGCTGATGCTGCTGGTCCATGCCCGACGGGAGGCACGCAGCTGCCCGGACGGCGCGCTGGTGCTGCTGGAGGAGCAGGACCGCGGCCGGTGGGACCGCACGATGATCGAGGAGGGCCGCGGCCTGGTCGAGGTCGCGCTGACCGGCGGGCCGCCCGGGCCGTACGGGGTGCAGGCCGCGATCGCCGCCCTGCACGACGAGGCGGTCGACTTCGCCAGCACGGACTGGCCGCAGATCGTGGCGCTGTACGAGGTGCTGCACGCGTTGACGCCGTCACCGGTCGTCGCGCTGAACCGGGCCGTCGCGGTGGCCATGCGGGACGGGCCGCAGGCCGGCCTGGCGCTGCTCGACGCGCTGTCCGGTGAGCCCCAGCTGCGCGGCCACCATCCCTATCCGGCCGCCCGCGCGGAGCTGCTGCACCGGCTGGGGCGCAACACCGAGGCTGCGGCGGCGTACGCGGAGGCGCTCGCGCTGGCCGGCACCGAGCCCGAACGCGCTCTCCTGCGGCGCAAGCTCGACGCGGTCGAACAATCCGGCTGAAACATCGCGGCGTCCGCGTCCCGGTCATGGTGCCAGCGGCCGACCGCCCCAGCGTCGCGCCCGTCGACCTGGCCGCTGGCGACCAGACAGTGAGCGGCGCTCTGAGCAGCGCCCCTACACTCGGCGGCGTCACCGTTCGGCGGCTGCCGGCGGACCGCGTGACTCTCAGCGGAGGGGCTGACCGGGTGGAGCAGCAGGGCGGGCAGAGGGCGGCGGGACAGCGAGCCGAAGCAATCGGCTTCCCCCGGCACGGGACGAGTGGACCGCTAGGCGCCATCACCGACGTGCCCGGCGTCGAGGTGGGGATGCGGACGCTCATCGCCGGCGACGGGCCGCTGCGGGTCGGGCACGGACCCGTCCGCACCGGGGTGACCGCGATCCTGCCGCGCGGGCGCTCCGGCGTCGGGGACGGCTGCGCCGCCGGCGTGCACGTCCTCAACGGCAACGGTGAGATGACCGGCACCGCGTGGATCGCCGAGAGCGGGATCCTGTCCACGCCCATCGTCCTGACCAACACGCACGCGGTCGGCGCGGGCCACCGAGGCGTCATCGACTGGATGCTGCGCGAGCGGCCCGGCACCGACGCCTGGCTGCTGCCCGTGGTCGCCGAGACCTTCGACGGCCGGCTCAACGACATCAACGGCGACCACGTCCGGCCCGCGACCGTCGTCGCGGCACTCGACGCCGCCACCAGCGGCCCGGTGCGGGAAGGATCGGTCGGCGGCGGCACGGGAATGACGTGCTACGACTTCAAGGGCGGCACCGGCACCGCCTCGCGGGTCGTCCGCTTCGCCGGCGGCACGTACACCCTCGGCGTGCTGGTGCAGGCGAACTTCGGGGCACGTCGCGAGTTGACGCTGGCCGGCGTACCCGTCGGGCGGCTGCTCGCCGACGAGGTGCCGATGCCGGGCGGTGCCCAGCCGCCGGGGGCCGGGTCGGTGATCGCCGTCGTCGCCACCGACGCGCCGCTGCTGCCCGGTCAGTGCGCGGCGCTGGCGCGGCGCGTGCCGCTGGGCCTGGCCCGCACCGGCACCAGCGGGTCGCACTTCTCCGGCGACCTGTTTCTGGCCTTCTCCACCGCGAACCCTGGCGCGCTCGCCAGCCGCTACCCCGACTCGTCCACGGAACGGCTGGAACAGCTCGCCTTCGTCCCGTGGGGCCACCTTGATCCGTTCTACGAGGCGTGTGTACAGGCCGTCGAGGAAGCCGTCGTCAACGCCCTCGTCGCGGCCACCGACATGACCGGCCGCGACGGCCACCACGTACCCGGGCTTCCGAACGCGCGGGTGGCGGAACTGCTGCGCGCCGGGCGGCGTTCCTAGACAGGGCGGCGGGCTGAGCCCCGCTGCCGGGCCCGCCGATGCCACCCAGGCCGGCCGTCCCGGCGCAGGTTTCCGCCGTGGCGGCCGTCCTCACCGTAGGAACTTTACATCGATAGACATCACAGTGTACGGTGCGCCCACCCGGCTTCCCTGATCGGACACATCCGGTCATCCGGAAAGGAGCTACCGTGCGCCTTCGGTTCCCGCTGCGCCGACCAACTCGCCTGGTCGGCGGCCTGCTGATCCTGACCCTCGGCCTGTCCGCCCAGCCCGCCCTGGCCGCTGGGCCCGCCCTCGCCGCACCGGACGTGGCCAGCCCACTCAGCGCCGCCTTCGCCACCGCCGCCGCGCGGTACGACGTGCCCCGTGACCTGCTCGTCGCGCTCGGCTACGCCGAGACCCGGCTGGACGGGCACGGCGGCGCACCGAGCGCGTCGGGTGGCTACGGCCTGATGCACCTCACCAGCAACCCCACCCTGCACACGCTCGACGAAGCGGCCACGCTGACCGGACTCGACCAGACGGTACTGCGCACCGACACGGCCGCCAACGTCACCGGAGCCGCCGCCGTGCTGCGGTCGTACGCCGACCGGGCCGGCCTGACCGCCGCCGACCGCAAGGACGTCGGCCGGTGGTACGGCTCGGTCGTCCGGTACGGCGGCGCGACGGACCCGGCCGTCGCCCGACTCTACGCGGACACCGTCTACGACCTGCTCTCCGCCGGATTCACCGCCACCCGCGGCGGCACGGTGACCGTCACCGGGCGGCGGGTCGTACCGCAGCGGGGCGAACTGGCCCGGGTGGCGGCCCTGGGCACGGGTGGCGTCGGCACCATGAGCACCGACTACGGCCCCGCCGCCTGGGCCCCCGCCTACTCCGGCAACTACACGGTGGCCAACCGCCCCTCCGACTACCGGATCAACTACGTGGTCATCCACGTCACCCAGGGCTCCTACGCCGGGTCGATCAGCTGGTTCCAGAACCCGTCGGCCAAGGTGAGCGCGCACTACACGTTCCGCTCCTCCGACGGAGCGGTCACCCAGTCAGTCCGGGAGAAGGACATCGCCTGGCACGCCGGCAACTGGACCTACAACACCCAGTCCATCGGGATCGAGCACGAAGGCTACGTCGACGACGCCAGCTGGTTCACCGACGCCATGTACCGCGCGTCCGCCGCGCTGACCCGCAACCTCGCCAACAAGTACGGCATCCCGAAGGACCGCTCGCACATCATCGGTCACATCGAGGTGCCGGGGGCGACGCACACCGATCCCGGCCCGAACTGGAACTGGACCTACTACATGCAGCTGGTCAACGGCGTGACCGGCATCGGCAGCGGCACGGTCAACACCGGTGGCAGCGGGACCCTCAACGTCCGCTCCGGGCCCGGGACCAGCTACGCCATCGTCGGCTCCGTCGCCAACGGCGCGACTGTCAGCATCTACTGCCAGACCACCGGCACCACCGTGACCGGCACCTACGGCACCAGCAACATCTGGAACCGGATCGGCACCAACCGCTACGTCTCCGACGCGTACGTGCTGACCGGGTACAACGGCTTCATCCCGAACGTGCCACGCTGCTAGATCCGGCTGCGCGTCCGTCGCCTCGGCAGCGAAATGTCGAGGCGACGGCCACGCGCCACCACGGGACAGCATCGGATACGCATTGCTGGCATGCTGTCCGCCATGCAGGCGACCGCTGAGTTGGCCGGGTTCTTTGCTGCCCACGGGATCTGGTGTGTGTCCGACGGCGACACCTTGACGCCGCTGCTCGGCTACGAGCAGGTCGACGGGAGCCGGGGCATGGACCGTTTCGTCACCGACGACCTCGGGGAGTCCGCTCGGCGTGGCCAGGGCGCGCTGCAGAACAACGAACACGAGTCAGCACGCGCGGTTCTGGTGGTCGACGGGTACGTGCACCTCGACACGGGACGGACCGACGCACTGATCGTCGAGGCCGTCGACTACGCGGGCAGCGGGTCATTCAAGGTCGCTGTCCCGTACCGCCCGCGACAGAGCTCGACTGGCTTCGCCGTGCACCGGCCGAAGTTCGTCGAGGTCACCGGCGTGCAGCAGCCGGACTACGCCGCGTTGGCTCAGGCGTTCTTCGCCGGCGTCGACTCCCATGAGGAGGCGGCTGCCGTCTGGAGCGACCACCTCGACGAGACGATCTAGTCGGTCCCGATCGGGTGGCCTCGTCGGACGCGGCCGCGCGTGTGTCCGGTGGGTTGCCCCGGCACAGCCTGGGTTCCGCCCGCCAGGCAGCTGGGGGCAGCCGGTCGGTCGTTTCCCGGTGTGGTCAGGGCAGTCGATCATCGCTGCGGACGGCGGCGCCCAGCCGGGCGAGGAAGTCCAGGTTGCCACGAGTGGTGGCCAGCTGGTGAAGCAGTTGGTCGAGGGCCGGCTGGCGATCCAGCTGGGACAGCGCGGATCGCAGGCCACGCAGAACGTGCCGCTCGCCGTCGCTCAACAACAGCTCGTCGCGTCGCGTACCGGAGGCGCGGACGTCGACGGCCGGATAGGTGCGCCGGTCGGCGAGCGTCCGATCCAACCGCAACTCGGCGTTGCCGGTGCTCTTGAATTCCTCGTAGATGAGCGTGTCGGCGGCGGAGCCGGTCTCCACCAGCGCGGACGCGAGGATGGTCAGCGAGCCGCCTTCCTCGGCCTTGCGGGCAGCGGCGAGCAGCCGCTTGGGCGGGTTGAGCGCGGCGGCGTCGACCCCACCCGAGAGCGTACGGCCGGCCGAGCGGACGGAGAGGTTGTAGGCGCGGCCGAGCCGAGTCAGT
>NZ_JBUEGB010000062.1:0-41264 GCF_054963695.1 Micromonospora sp. RTBAU3-60
GGTGTCCACTAACGTTCACCGGGTTTCCGATGCACTGTTGTGGATCCTCGCCGTGTGGGCGAGCGACTCCCCACCTGGTGGTGGGGCGGGCCTCCGCGGGCCAACTGATCCTCTCGCCGCCCGGGGTGGGCGGCGGGGGTCACGCCGGGACTGGCCGGCACCGGGGAGGTGTCGGCCGGCTCGACGGTGCGTGACCACCTCGGGCAGCACAACAGCTGCCGGGGTGGTGGGTCCGCCGCCCGGGGTGCGGGTGGCGATGATGGCGGCCGCGATCAGGTCGCGGTGCCCAGTGAACTGGCAGTGTGGGCAGGTCAGGGTCCGGCCGCGGGGTTTCGGTACCCGCCGCAGGCAGGCGGGGCAGGTGGAGGAGGTGCCCCGTTCGTTGACGGGGTCGACGGTGATGCCGGCCTGGACAGCTTTGTCGGTGAGGACCTGCAGGAGGCGGGCGATCTGCCATTGCCGCAGCCGCAGGTTGTGCCGCCGCCCCGCGTCGATGTCCAACACACCGCGCGGGTCACCCACCCGGAGCACACCGACCCGCTGCTGCACCGCCCACGACACCACCGTTCTGGCGGCTTCGTGCTGGGCCTGCCGGACCCGCCGCTTGTGCCGGCCCTCCACCAACCGCGCCCGCCGCCGGTACTTACGCCACCGCCGAGACCCTCGCTGGCCCGGCTTCGGCGCCCTGCGGGCCACGGCGCGGCGGCGGATCTTCGTGTCGGCCAGGTGCATACGGTGCTCGGCGCGGATCGCCCGCCCTGACACCAACACCCCTTCCCCGTCACGGCTGGCCACCGCGTAGGGGTGGATGATGCCCAGGTCGACTCCGGCCACCCGGCCTGGGTCCGGGCCCTCGCCCGGCGGATAGGTCGCCACCGGCACCTCGGCCGTCACGTCGAAGAAGAGGCGGCCACCCTCGCACAGCAGGGTGACCGAGCGGACCTGCTCAACCGGATACGGCACCTCCCGCGCCAACCGGACCCACAACGGCGGCATGCCCTTGGCCACCGGGATACGCACCCGCAGCCCGTCGAGGGTGAAGGTGCCGTGATGCCAGCGCACCGGCATCAACGCCCGCCGACGACGCGGGAACCGCGCCGACGAGTCACCGTCCTTGCGGGCTTTCGCCGCCGCGAACCAGGCATCGGAGAACCGCCGCAACACCGACCGGGCACCCACCGAATCCAGCTCACCGAAGGTGCCCGGCCCCGAGTCGGCCAACTCCCGGCACAACGCCTGATAGCCGACCAGCGGCGTGTCCTGGCGGCGGCGTCGCCACCCGTTGATCTCCAGGACACACGCCCACACGTCACCAGCCGAACGCAGTAGGCCGAAGCATCGCCGCCGCTGCCCAGCCGTCGCCCGCACCGCAACACGAGCCGTGCGATACACCACCCGAGGCGCGGCGGGATCCCGACGACGAGGCACAACCACACCCAACCCGACGGGTACGACAATTTCCGGCAGCGACCAACCCGGCGAACGTTACTGGACACCGCACTAGCCGGCCGGTGAGCCCGGGCCGCTGCGCCGGCAGTGGGCCGGCCCCGGGCGTTCCGGAGGCCGACGGGAGCGGTGGTGGCTATCGGCGGGTGGTGCGCTGCCATCGCCCGGCGGGCCGGGTCCGGTCGATCGGGACGGACGCGCCGGGGAGGCCACGACGCCCCCGCGGCGGCACGTGGCGGCCGGTGCGCGCCGTGCCGGGCGGCACCGCCGCGCCGTCCGGTCGGCGGTCGGTGTCCGGCCCGGGCAGCACCGCCAGGATCACGCCGAGCAGCGCCGCGGCGACCAGGCAGTCCAGCCAGTAGTGGTTGCCGGTGCCGACGACCACCAGCAGCGTGGCGAGCGGGTGCGCCAGCCAGAGCCAACGCAGCCGGCCGGCGGTGACCCGGACCAGCACGAGGGCGACGACCAGCGCCCAGCCGACGTGCAGGGACGGCATGGCGGCGTACTGGTTGCTCACCGTGTCGGCCTCGGGTGCGCCGTAGACCGCGGGTCCGAACCGGCTCGCGGTGTCGACCATGCCGGTCCGACCGGTCAGCCGCGGCGGAGCCAGCGGGAAAAGGAAGTGCAGCACCAGCGCGGCCGCGGTGAGCGTGGCGAGCATCCGACGGGCCCAGCGGTAGTGGGCGGGGCGGCGCACGTACAGCCACACCAGGCACAGGGCCGTGGCGGGGAAGTGCACGTAGGCGTAGTACGTGTTGGCCAGCCGCACCAGCAGCTCGTGGGCGAGCAGCGGCTGCTGGAGGGCGGCCTCGGCGGGCAGGTGGAGCAACCGTTCCCACCGCCAGACCCGCTCTCCGTTGAGCACCGCGGTCGGCTCCCGGCCTGCGGCGGCGACGCGGCCGATCTTGTACGCGAGGAACAGCGCGGCGACCAGCGCCAGTTCGCGTGCCGCGCGGCTCAGGGCGAGGTTCCGCCGCCCGCCGGGCCCCGCCGTCGGGGTCGCCTCCGTGGTGTCCACACGTTCTCGATTCGTCACGGCCGGCGGATGCCGGCTGTCGCGGGGGACGGTTCAGGGCCGCCGCCGGGACGGCGACGGCCCTGAACCGGTGGGTCAGGCGTCAGCGGCGGGACGGATCACGGTTCGTTCCGGCGTCGACGGGCACCTGGTCGAAGGCGGGCGCGCCGTCGACCGCGTCGGCCGCGACGGCGGCCGACCGCGCGCTGTCCGGCAGGTCCAGGCTGGACCGCAGGGTGACCGGCTTGAGCAGCAGCGCGGCGAGGATGCCGACGACGGCGATCGCGGCCGAGATGAGGAAGATGTGGCCGGTGGCGTCGCCGTACGCGGCGCGGACGATGTGCTCCACCGGCGCGGGCAGCCCGCTGAGGTTCAAGCTGCTGCCGCCACCGCCGCTGGTGGGGATGCCTGCGGCGGCCAGGTCGTGGGTGATCTGGTCGGTGACCCGGCGGGCCAGGACGGCACCGAGCACGGAGACGCCGATGGTGCCACCGAGGGAGCGGAAGAACGCGACGCTGGAGCTGGCCGCGCCGATGTCCTTGAGCGCGACCGTGTTCTGCACGGCGAGCACCAGGTTCTGCATGGTCATGCCGACGCCGGTGCCGACGATGAACATGGCCGCACCGAGCAGGACGAGCGACGTCTCGTGGTCGATGGTGCCGAGCAGGGCGAAGCCGGCGACCAGGATGATCGACCCGGCGACGATGTACGGCTTGATCCGGCCGGTCTTGGTGATGAGTCGACCGGCGACGATCGACGAGAGCAGGACGCCGGCCATCATCGGGATGGTGAGCAGGCCGGCCTCGGTCGGGCTGTAGCCGCGGCCGATCTGGAAGTACTGGCCGAGGAAGACGGCGCCGCCGAACATGGCCATGCCGACCGCGAGGCTGCCGAGGATGGCCAGGGCGGTGGTGCGTTCCCGGACGATCTTGAGGGGCACGACCGGCTCGGCGGCCCGGGACTCGACCCAGGCGGCCAGGGCGAGCAGGAGCAGCGAGCCGCCGACCATCACCCCGCTCTGCCAGGAGATCCAGGCGAACGAGCTGTCGACGAACGAGATCCAGATCAGCAGCACGCTGACGCCGGCGGCGATGAGCGTCGCGCCGAGGTAGTCGATCTTGACGTTGTCGCGGCGCACGGTGGGCAGGCGCAGCGTGACCTGGAGCAGGATCAGCGCGATGACGGCGACGGGCACGCCGACGAAGAAGCACCAGCGCCAGCCGAGCCAGGAGGTGTCGACGATGAGGCCGCCGAGCAGCGGGCCGCCGACGGTCGCGAGGGCCATCACGCCACCGAGGTAGCCGTTGTACCGGCCGCGCTCGCGCGGTGGGATCATCGCGGCGATGGCGACCTGGACGAGGGCCTGGAGGCCGCCGACGCCGATGCCCTGGAACGCGCGGGCGCCGATGAGCTGGCCGGCGTTCTGCGCGAAGCCGGCGGCCACCGATCCGGCCAGGAAGACCACGATGGCGGCCTGGATGAGGATCTTCTTGTTGAACAGGTCGGCCAGCTTGCCCCAGATGGGGGTGGTCGCCGTCGCGGTGAGCAGGGTGGCGGTGACCACCCAGGTGTACTGGGTCTGCGAGCCGTTCAGCGCTCCGATGATCTTGGGCAGGGCGGTCGAGACGACCGTGCCGCTGAGCATGGCGACGAAGAGCACCAGCAGCAGGCCGCTGAGTGCTTCCAGCGTCTGCCGTTTGCCCATGGGCTCGGCTGCGGCCGGTGCGGTGGGTGCGCTCACGCGGCCACCTCGCTGCGCTCGGCGGCCGCACGAGGCTCCGCCGCGCTGCGCCTGATGATTCGCTCGCTGCGCTCACTCATAGCGCGTCCTCCAGGTTGTCGTGGTGTGCGAGGGCGACCTCGATGTCGCGGGTCAGCCGGCCGAGCGCGGCGGACAGCGCCGCCACCTCGCCGGGGGTCCAGTCGGCGAGCGCTCGGGTGAGCACCCGGCCGTACCAGGCGTAGGTGTCGGTGAGGGCCGCGCGGCCGGCCGGGGTGACGGTCAGGTGGCTGGCCCGCCGGTCGCTCGGGTCGGCAGCCCGATCGACCAGGCCGTGCGCGACCAGGGCGGTGACCGCCCGGCTGACGGTCGACGGGTCGAGCCGGGTCCGTTCGGCCAGCTCCCGGGCCTGGCAGCCGGTGGCGCAGCGGTCGATGTGCATGAGGATGCCCACCAGGCCGGGCGGCACGACCGGCCGGTCGTCGGCGCGCCGTTGCTTGAGCAGCCGTACGCCGGTCAGCAGCTCCTGCAGCCGCGCGCCGAGTTCGCGGGTGGCGGGGTCCACGGTTTCCCTCCAGACCGAGTTGGTTGCCTCAAGCAATAGTTCGCGAATCTTGCGCAGTAGGCAAGTTTGCTCGTTGAGAAATGGATCACGTACGCTGGTGTTCATGGCGGAGTCCACGGGGTTGCGGGAACGCAAGAAGGCGGCGACCCGGCTCGCCCTGCACGAGGCGGCCCTGCGCCTCGCGGCGGAGCAGGGACCGGAGCGGGTCACCGTCGAGGCGATCGCGGACGCCGCCAACGTCTCCCGGCGGACCTTCTCCAACTACTTCTCCAGCAAGGAGGAGGCGCTCTTCCACGGCGACACCGTGCGGTTGCGCCGGATGCTGGAGCTGCTGCGCGAGCGGCCCGCCGACGAGCCGCCGTGGACCGCGCTGAGCCAGGCCGCGCTACGCCAGGCCACCGAGGTCTTCGACGAACCGACCATGTCCTGGCTCACCCGACGCCGTCAGCTGCACGGGCACCCCGGCCTCCTCGCACACCAGGTCGCCGCCTACGGGGCGATCGAACGGGAACTGGCGGGCGAGTTGACCCACCGGCTCACCGGCCCCGACACGGCGCTGCGCTCCCGGATCCTGGCCGCGACCTTCCTGGCCTCGCTGCGGGTCGCCGTCCAGCACTGGATCGAACAGCCGCACGGCCCGCTGGTCGACACGCTCCGGGTCACCCTGGCCCAGGCGGCCCCGGCGGCCGCGACCGCGGGCCGCAGCGGCTGACGCCAGCCGTGGCGGCGAACTGTCGTACGGCGGCGTTACGGTCCGTCCCGTGGTCACCGTCGATGACGTCCGGGCGCTGGCCCGGACACTCCCCCGCACCAGCGAGCACCTGATCCGCGACCGGATCAAGTTCCGCGTCGGCGCCATCGTCTACGTCGCGTCCTCCCGCGACGAGCGGACCATGGGCTTCGGCTACCCGAAGGAGCAGCGGGACGGCCTGATCGCCGCCGAGCCGGACCTGTTCTTCCTCCCCCGCCCGTCCGACCTGCGGTTCAACTGGGCGTGCTGCCACCTCGACCGGCTCGACCACGACCAGATGACCGAGCTGGTGTGTGAGGCGTGGCGGATGGTGGTGCCCAAGTTCCTCGCCCGCCAGCGGCTGGGCGACTGAGACTGAGCGGTACCCGGCGATGCCGGTGGATTCGGCCCCGCGACCCGGGCGACGTTGAAAGACTCGTCCGGTGAGCGGCGAGGGGTGGCGCGGGCGGCTGGGGCCCGCCGTTCCGATCGCCCCGGCCGCCCGGGTGGACAAGTTCGAGGTCTTCTTCGACCTCGTCTTCGTCGTGTCGTTCTTCATCATCACCCGAGCCACCGCCGCGAACGTGACCTGGCGGGAGCTGCTGCACGCGATGCTGGTGCTCGCCGTCCTCTGGTGGTGCTGGGTGGTGCACAGCGTGGTCGCCAGCCAGCTCCGGCTCGGCGAGGGCTTCGTGCCGGTGCTGACCGTGATCGGCATGATCGCGCTGTTCATCTTCGCGCTGGCGCTGCCCCAGACCTTCGGCCCCCTGCACCGGAGCGCCGCCGGACCGATCCTGGTCACGATCAGCTACGTGGTGATCCGCGCCGTCCACGTGGCGCTGTACGCGCACGCCACCCGGGACCGGCCGGCGATCCGCCGGGGGCTGTACCAGTTCGCCCCGGAGGCGGTGATCACGACCGTCCTGCTGTTGGTCGCGGCGCTGGTCCCGCCGAAGATCGGGGACCCGAACCTGGGGCTGTGGCTGCGGGACGGGTTGTGGATCGTGGTTGTCCTCCTGCAGTACACCAGCGGCCTGCTGGCCGCCACCAGGGGCTGGCAGATCACCTCCGCCGAGCACTGGACCGAGCGGTACGACCTGATCCTCATCATCGCGCTGGGCGAGTCCGTCATCTCGGTCGGTGTCGGCGGCGACCTGATCGGTAAGGCGGTGACCTGGCCGGCTGTGCCGGCGGCCATTCTGGGAATCCTTTTCACGGCGGCGCTGTGGTGGGCGCACTTCGACATGATCGGCCCGGCCGCCCGGATCACGCTGCACGCCGCCCAGGGCCACCCCCGGGTGGCGATGGCCCGCGACGCGTACGCCTACCTCTACCTGCCGATGATCGCCGGCGTGATCCTGTTCGCGATCGGCGCGGAGGCCGTGGTACTCACCATCACCGAGCCGGCGGGTGGGGCGGGCGAGCACGCGCCCGGACCCGCCGTGCCGATGCTGTTCGCCGGGGTGATGCTCTACCTGGCCGCCGACGTGGCGTTCCAGTTCCGCACGTTACGCACCGTGACGTGGACCCGGATCGGCATGCTCGTGGCGCTCGCGCTCGGGCTCCCCGTCGCCCAGCACGTCCCGGCGCTCGGGGCGCTCGCCCTGCTGACGGCCATCTGCGTCGCCCTCGTCGTCGTCGAACTGGTGGTGTTCGCGGACTCCCGGCGTGCCCTGCGTCAGGCCGTGTACGAGGAGAAGACCGTCTACGAGGCCAGCGAGGCCGCCTGGCGGGCCCGCTGGCACGAGGAGGGCCCGGAGAAGCCGACGGAGTGACGCGGGTGGAGGGGCCGCCCGTCCGAAATGGTGGGACACCCGAGCCGTAGCATCTGCGCGTGATCGAGATCGGCACCGAGGTCGACCTGTTCCATCCGCCCGCCCGGGTCTGGCGGGCGTTGACCGACGCGGCGTACCTGACCAAGTGGTTCGTCGAGGCCACGCCGGTGGCGGACGCCCCGGACCGGCTGCTGCTGCGGACAGCGGGACTGTCCGGGTTCGACGCCGACGTCGAGGCGACCGTGGTCGAGCGGCAGGCGCCGGAGCGGCTGGTGCTGCACTGCCGGGAGGGCGACCGGCAGACGGTGCTGACCTGCACGGTCGTTCCCACCAGCCACGGCTGCCGGCTGTCCCTGCACGAGATGCTGGAGCAGGGCGAGTGGAACGACGCGCAGGGCGACCGCCGGGCGGAGCAGCACCAGCAGGCGCTGGCGGTACGGCTGCCGGCGATCCTCGACTGGCTGGCGTTCCAGCAGGTCGACCTGCGTCGCGCCGAGGGCGGACTGACCGCCGAGCTTCCGGTGGTCCGGTTGCTCGGCGACGGCCGGACCCGGACCAGACGGCTGGGGGCGGTGCTGCTCGGCGCGTTGGCGGTCCTCCTCCTGGCCGTGGGGGCGGGCGTGTGGGCGACGCGGCGGCCGGCGGCCGAACTCCCGGACGCCACGCCCCCGTCGACTCCGCTGGTGCTCCCGACCGCCACCAGCGTCGCGCCCCGGCCCACTCCGACCAGGACGGCGACCGCCGGGAGCCGGCGCAGTGCCACGCCCCACCCCACCCCGACGGCCAGGCCCAGTCGTACGCCGGGCGCGACCGCACCGTCCGCCCCCGCCCTGACCGCCCGCTACGAGACCGTCTCCGACCGGCTGCTGGGCTACCGGGGTGCGGTGACGCTCACCAATCCCGGCAGCGCGGCGAAGGAGGGCTGGACGGTGATCGTGACGCTCGGCGCGAGAGCTTCGATCGGCAACGTCAACGGGGCGGAGGCCAGCCAGAACGGGAAGGTGGTCACCTTCACCGGTTCGGCCGTGCCGGCCGGGGGTTCGATGACGTTCCGGTTCGACGTCCGGGATCCGGACGCGTCGGTCACCGCGCCCGAGGGCTGCACGGTCGATGGTGAGGCGTGCGCCGGCCTGTAGTGCCGGCGGGGCCGCCGTCCAGCGGGCACGGCCCGCCAGGGGCGGCCCCAACCGGGGCGACGTCAGCCTCCGAGGTGGGTCAGGCCTGCGGCAGACCCTGGTGGTTGAGGTAGAGCACGACGCGGAACTGCTCGCCGTCGTCGTACAGCAGGAACGACGACGCGAGCGGCACCGGTCGGCCGCCGTCGACCCGGGACGCCGTCCAGTCGGTACGGGCCAGAACGTACCGGTCGTCGAGGCGGTCACAGGTCACGCCGGTCAGCGTCGCCGGACCCAACCCGAGGTCGGCGAACAGTTGCGCCCGACCGGGCAGCGCGGCGAGGAACGCGGCACGGGACACCGGCCGGGCGCCGCTCTCGTCGGCCAGCAGGAACGGTTCGGCGAAGCAGCCGCCGACCGCGGGATCGTCCGCGGGGTCGGACGCCGGGGCGAGAACGGCGAGGAAGCTACGCACGCGGCTGTCGAGCGAGCCGATGGAGGCGTTGGGCAAGGCGACTGGTCCTTTCCGGAGGGCGACCGCGCCGGGACGGCGGGCCGTCGGTGGCACCCCGGGCGGCGCGACGAAGCGCGCCCCCGCAGGGCGCCGCCACGCTACCAGTCACAAACGGACATAATACCACATAATTTCATGAAAATCAAGTACCAGGTGGACCGCTCACCGCACCGTTCGGCCGACACCGCCGGAACCGGAAACGCCCCGCCACCGGGGGGAGCCGGCGGCGGGGCGAGGAACCCGGCGGATCAGGCCTCGGTTAGCTGGCCGCGTAGCTTGGTCAACGCACGGGCGAGCAGCCGGGAGACGTGCATCTGGGACACCCCGACCCGGGCGGCGATCTCACTCTGGGTCAGGTTGCCGTAGAAGCGGAGGGTGAGGATCCGCTGCTCCCGCTCGTCGAGTGTGGCCAGCGCCGGCCCGAGCGAGGCGCGCAGCTCGGCCAGCTCGTACTCGCCGTCCTCGGTGCCGAGGGTGTCGCCCAGCTCGGTGGCGCTGTCACTGTCGCCGATGGGGGTCGACAGCGACACGGCGTTGTAGGCGCGAGCCCCTTCCAGGCCCTCGAGGACCTCTTCCTCGGTGAGGTCGAGGTGGGCGGCGATGTCGGCGACCGTGGGGGCCCGGTTGAGGGTCTGGGTGAGGGTGCCGTTCGCCTCGGAGATGCGCAGCCGCAGCTCCTGCAGTCGGCGGGGCACCCGGATGTTCCAGGTGCGGTCGCGGAAGTGCCGCTTGATCTCGCCGAGGATGGTCGGGATGGCGAACCCCGCGAAGTCGACGCCGCGCGAGGCGTCGAACCGGTCCACCGCCTTGATCAGGCCGAGGGCCGCCGTCTGGGCCAGATCCCCGGTGGGCTCACCCCGGCCGCTGTAGCGGGCCGCGAGGTGGTTGGCCAGCGGCAGCCACGCCTCGATGACCTGGTTGCGCAGAGCCGGCCGGTCCGGGTGCTCCGCGGGCAGCGCGGCAAGGGCGGCAATCAGCTCGCTGGCCCGCGTCTCCTCGCCGGTGGTGGCCGTGCGGTGCACGTCGGTGGTCGTCGGCGCGATGGTCGTCGTAGTCATGCTGCCCTTCCTGTCCTGGGGAGACGGCGCCTCCCAGCACCGGTCGTGCCAGTCACCCTAGACCAAAGGTTGGCATCCAATCAACCGAACGGACGATGGACAAAGCACCCAACGATGTACAAATACTGCCCAGAGGCCTGGGTAACGGGAGTGGCGCGCGCCACCGGGCGGCACCGCGAAGAGGCGCTGCGACCAGCACCGGCGGGACCGCGCCGCGTGGACCAGCGCAGGTCGCCCGCCAGTGCGAGTGGCCGCAAGCCGCTGGTCAGCCCTGGCGGGCCTTCTGCCGCGGATCCGCCTTGTTGAGCACGAAGACCTTGCCCCGGCGGCGCACCACGATCGAGTTCATCTTCCGCTTCAGTCCACGGAGGGAGCTTCGGACCTTCATTCCGGTTCACCCCGTTCCTGCTGGATTCTCGGCTGTCCGGATCGCGTACCCGACGCCGACGCGGTCATGCGGGAGGGGCTGGTGGCCGGGACGGCCGTTGGACGCCGGCGTCCGGCGGCCGTCGCGCTGTCCGGCAGCGGGTGAAGGAAGTCGATTTGCCGGTGTCACCGGTGTGGTCAGCGGGAGACGCGCCGGCGCACCTCGTCGAGCATCCCGTCGACGGAGCCGGCCGGGTCGGTCACCGGGAACTGCACCGCGCGTACCACCGACTCCGGGTCGATCAGCAGCGTCAGCCGCTTGAACCGCTGCACCCCACCCGCCCGGAAGGTGGGCAGCAGCAGACCGGCGCCGAGCCGACCGTCCTCGTCGGACAGCAGCGGGTACGGCAGGCGGGCGTGCTCGGCGAAGGCGCGCAGCTGGTCGGGCCGCTGGGTGCTCACGCCGCGCACCTCGGCGCCGGCGGCGTGGAAGAGCTCGTGCCGGTCGGCGTACGTCCGGGACTCGAGGGTGCACCCGACGGCGCCGGGGATCTCCGCCCAGGCCGGCGGGAGGCCCTGGGCCCCCGGCGCGAACGCCCCCGGAAACAGGTAGAGGACGGTCCACCGGCCAGGCGGGGCGGGCGGCTCCTCCCCGCCGTCGTGCCGGCGCAACGTCATGTCCGGTACGCGGCGGCCGACCAGCCGGTGCACCCGGCGCGCCTCGGCGGAGTCGGCCGCCGCGGTGGCGGTGAGCCCGCCGTCGCCCATCACGTGCCGGGTCCCCCAGTCCTGCAGGGCGACCAGCACCGGCAGCAGCGCCTCGCCCTTGCCGGTCAGCAGGTAGTCGTGGCGCGGCGGGTGGGCCGAGTACGGCCGGCGGTGCAGCACCCCCTGCTCGACCAGGCCGCCGAGCCGCTCCGTGAGCGCCCGCCGGCTGACCCCCAGCTCCCGCTGCAACGCGTCGAACCGGGTGGTGCCGCCGGCGACCTCGCGGATGATCAGGAAGGTCCACCAGTCGCCGAGCACGCCCAGGGCCTGGGCGATGCCGCAGTCGGCGTCGCCGAGATCCGCGCGCCTCACATCCCCACCTCCCGCTCGACCGGCCGCCTCGACTATAGTCCGTTCCAGATTGGAACTCACTGGCTCGGATCGGGGGTTGGCGGCATGTCCGTCGGGCAGGGGGCCGGCGTGTTCTGGCGCTGGTGGGCGGCCGGCACGACCAGCTCGGTGGGGTCGGCGGTCGGGACGGTCGCGCTGCCCCTGACCGCGCTCACCGTGCTGGACGCGTCCCCGTTCGAGATGGGGCTGATCGCCGCGGCGAGCTACGTCGCCTGGCTGGTCATCGGGCTGCCCGCCGGTGTGATCGTGCAGCGGCTGCCGCTGCGCGGCGCGCAGGTGGGCGCCGACCTGGCCCGGGCACTCGCGGTCGTCTCCATCCCGCTCGCCTGGTGGTGGGACCTGCTGACCGTCGCCCAGCTGGTGATCGTGGCGCTGGTGGTCAGCTTCGCCAACGTGCTCTTCGACGTCGCCAACGCCACCTTCCTGCCCGCCATCGTCTCGCGGGAGCAGCTGCACGCCCGCAACAGCCTCACCTCGGCCACCCACGCCGGCACCCAGCTCAGCGGGCCGTCCCTCGGCGGCCTGGCGGTGCAGGCGCTCGGCGCGGTGCCGGCCGTGCTCGTCGACGCGGCCAGCTACCTGGTCTCCGCCGCGCTGCTGTGGTCCCTGCCCGCCCGCCGCGGCGACGCCCCGGACCGCCGGCCGCCGGTGCGCGCCATGATCGGCGAGGGTTGGCGGTACGTCACCCGCCATCCGGTCATGGGGCCGACCATGTGGACCGCCACCGCGGTGAACTTCGTCTGCGGGGCCCAGCTGGCGGTCTACCCGCTCTACCTGGTCCGGGAGCTGCACGCCCCGGCCGCCCTGGTCGGTGTGCTGCTCGCGGTCGAAGGGATCGGGTCGCTGGTCGGTGCCGCCCTGACCCCGTGGATCACGAACCGATGGGGCACGGCCCGGTCCCTGGTGGTCGCCTGCCTGATCGCGGTCGGCGGCGCGTTCCTGGTGCCGATCGGCGCCGGCTGGCCGGCGTACCTGGCGTTCGCCGCCGGCAACGTGTTCTTCGCCGGCGGCGTGGTGGTGCTCAGCGTGACCACCCGCACCTACCGGCAGACCGCCAGCCCGCCGGACCTGCTCTCCCGGGTGATGGCCACGGTCCGCTTCGTCTCCTGGGGCGCCATCCCCGTCGGCGGGGTGGTCGCCGGCGCGCTGGCCGGCCTCGCCGGGGCGCGACCGACGCTCCTCGTGTTCGCCGCGGCGACCGTGCTGGCGCCCCTGGCCCTGCTCCTGTCCCCCGTACGCGGGCTGCGCGACCTCGCCGACCTGCGGGTCGACGACCCGACCGAGCGGCCGACAGTCCCGGTCGGCTGACCACCGCCCACCGGGCGGCTTCGATCGGGCGGCACCGCCGTCACCGCCGCACGGCGGCCAGGACCCGGGCGAGGCCGTTGCGGGCCGCCAGGCCAAGCCGGGTACGCGGTACCAGCAGCGCGGCGGCGTACCGGGCCGCCCGCCGCTTCGGCTCCGTACGCCGCCGGTGCCCCGCCTCGTACGAACGGAACGCCGCCAGGTGGTCGGCGGCGGCGAGCGCCTCGGCGAGAGCATGCGCGCCGGCGATGGCGAGACTGGAGCCGTCGCCGAACAGCGACACGCACGAGGCGGCGTCGCCGACGAGCACGATCCGCCCCCGCGACCAGCGGGGCAGGTGCACCCGGCTCACGCTGTCGAAGTAGAGGTCGTCGGCGGACCGCACCCGGTCGAGCAGTTCCGGCATCCGCCAGCCCACGTCGCCCTGGTACGCCCCGAGGACGAGCCGCTTGTGCTGGGCGAGGTCCCGGTGGTCGAAGCCGTCGACCATCGGGCCACGGAAGATGAGGGCGGCGAGGGCGCAGCCCCGGGCCGGGTGCACGGACGCCAGCCGGCCCGGGGTGTTGTACAGCAGCACGTCGTACGGGTCGTCGGCGGGCCCACCGAGCGGCAGGGTGGCCACCCACACACCGAGGTGCCGCACGTGCGCTGACTCCGGCCCGAAGACGAGGCGCCGCACCGCCGAATGCAGGCCATCCGCCCCGACGACCAGGTCGAACCGGCCGGGCGCACCGCGGGCGAAGGTGACGTCGACACCGGCGGGATCCTCGGCCAGCGCGGTGATGCTGTCGTCGTAGCGGAACTCGGCCTGGTCGGCGGCGGCCTGGTGCAGGATCGCGGCGAGATCGGCGCGGGGGATCTCCAGCTCGGTGCTGTGCGGGGCGCGGGTGGCGGCCATCGGCACCCGGGCGACGGTCGCCCCGGCGGGGTCGACCAGCCGTACGCCGGTCACCGGCGTGGCGGCCGAGCGCAGCACGTCCCGCAGGCCCATCGCCTCGACCACCGGGAGCGCGGGGCCGCGCACGTCGACCGGGGCGCCGCTGGACCGCTGCCCCGCGGCACGCTCCACGACCGTGGGCCGGAAGCCGTGCCGGGCCAGCCACCAGGCGAGGGTGTTGCCGGCGATGCCGGCCCCGGAGATGAGCACGGTCCGCACGACCCCGAGGCTAGTACAGGTGTCCCGTCCGGCCGCCCGTCGCAGCAACCGCCGCACCGCCGCGCCTGGCCCAGCAGCTCTCTTGACACCAAAAGCTAATAGCATTAGCTTTCTGGCTATAGCGATTAGCTAGCTCCGCCGGGGCTCAGTGGCGTTCCTCCCATCCCTGCCCCGCACCCCCCTCAACGAGTCAAGGAGCCTCCGATCAGCCGAATCCGAGTCGGTGCGGCCGCCTTCGCCGCCGCAGCCGTCATGTTCGTCCTCTACCCCGCCCTCCGCCCCTGGCACGACGAGTCCACCGCAGCCGGCGCCCTCGCCGCGATGTCCGCCAACACCTGGGTGCCCGCGCACACATTCGCCATGATCGGTTTCATCCTGGTGCCGCTCGGCCTGCTGGCCCTCGCCCAGGCCGTCACCGGCACCCCGGCCGGCCGCACCGCCGTCACCGCCTTCGTCACCAGCGCCGTCGGCAGCGGCCTGGTCCTGCCCTACTACGGCGCTGAGGCGTTCGGCCTGCACGCGATCGCGACCCAGGCCGCGTCCAACCCGCAGATCGACATCCTCGCCATGGCCGACCACGTACGGTTCGACCCGGTGGCGGCCACCAGCTTCCTGGCGGGCCTGCTGGCGCTCGGCATCGGCGCCGCCCTCGCCGCAGTGGCGGTCTGGCGCAGCAGCCTGATGCCCAAACTCAGCGGGGTGCCGTTCGCCCTCGGCTTCCTCACCTTCCTGCCACAGTTCTTCACCCCGGCGGCCATCCGCATCGGGCACGGCGCGCTGGTCGGCGCCGGACTGCTCTGGCTCGCCGCGGCGCTGTCGCGGACGGGCTCCACGCGCTGACCGACTGTCCGGGCCGGCCGGTCCCGCCAACGTGGCGTGGCGGGACGGTCAGTCCGGCCGGACGGCGGCGGCGACCCGGCGGACCCGCTCCGCGTCAGTGAGCACGGCGACGTTGTCGACGTACTGGTCCACCGCGCCGGCCGGCGGGCAGGCCCGCAGCTCCGGGTCGGTGACGGCGGCGCGCAGCGCGGCGACGAACCGGTCCGCGTCCAGGACCAGGAACGGGCGGTGGTGGAACTGCCGCACGGTCGGGTCGACCGGGGCGGCCAGCCCGGTGTCGTTGGTCCAGGCGGCGACGGTCTCCAGCGCCCGGACCAGCCCGGCCTGTCGCTCCGGCCAGCCGCCCGGCCCGAGAGCGGCGGCCAGCGCGTCCAGCACCGGGGCCGCCGGCGGCAGCGCGGCGAAGACGGTGCCGAGCCACTTCGCGTACGGGGGCCAGCGGCGGTGCACCAGCAGGCCGAGGCGCATCAGGTCCCGGGCCAGCCCGCCGGTCACCACCCGGCTGCCCAGCTCGTCGCCGACCTCGGCGCACCGGCCGGCCAGGTGCTCGGCCTGGCCGATCCGGTGCCAGCCGGCCGCCAGCACGTACCGCCAGACGTCGTCCGGATACCAGGCGAGACGAGCGCGGGCCGAGGTGAGCGCCCCGTCGAGCCCGTCGTGGAAGACCGCCCCGCCGGTCAGCTCGGCCAGCCGCTGGGTGGGCACGGCCAGCCAGTCCGCCACCGCCAACCCGGCGCGCGGGTCGCAGCCCAGCCGCCCGCACAGCCACCCGCCCAGCTCGTCGACGGTCACCCCGTGCCGGTCGCCGTCGGCCCGCACCACGCCGAGCCGGACGTCCGGGCCACCGGCGAACCGGGTCGGCCAGCCGAGGAACTCCGCCGGCAGCTCCGCGTCCAGCACCGCCAGCACGGGCGCGACGTCGGCGGGATCGGCGACGAAGAGCTGCGTACGCGGCCCCCAGTCGTGGTCGGTGGAACGCGGGGTGTCCAGCCCGAGCAGCTCCGAACCGCCGTCGAGCAGCCCGGCGGCGTACCGGAGGCCGGGCAGGCGGCGGGCCACCAGCGGGGCGATCACCTCGTCGTGGAAGCGCCGGCAGAGCGTCAGTCCGGGTACGAACGCCATGCCGTCAGTCTGCCGGTCCGGCGCCGGGCCACCCAGCGGTTATCGGTCCACCGGCCGCTCGGTGTCGATAGCCTGGGTGAAAGACGTGCAGGGGGGCGGCGCGGTGTCGGAGAGCGGTCGAACGGCCGTACGGCGTCGCCGGCTGTTGTGGGCCGGCGTCCTCGCCGTGGTCGGGCTGGCGCTGCTCCTGGTCGGCCTGATCGTCGCCAACGGGACCCTGGCCTGGGTCGAAGTGGCGCTGGCGATCGTCCTGCTGGTCGCGAGCTACGCGCTGCAACGGCTGGCCCGCCGGGAGACCCTCTACCGCCACGACGGCGGCTGACGCCAGGGCACGATCACCGTCCCCCACCTCGTCACACCGCTGTGCCAGTCTGATGGCGTGGCACACCAACCCCCGATCCTGCTGATCGACTCCCCCAGCCTCTACTTCCGCGCCTACTTCGGCATCCCCGAATCCGCCGCGAAGACGGACGACGGCCAGCCGGTCAACGCCGTCCGCGGCTTCCTCGACATGCTCGCCCAGCTCGTCCGCACCCGCCGGCCCGACCGCATGGTCTGCGCGCTGGACCACGACTGGCGCCCGGCGTGGCGGGTGGAGCTGCTGCCGTCGTACAAGGCGCACCGGGTCGCGCCGGAGGGCGGCGAGGTGGTGCCGGACACCCTCTCCCCGCAGGTGCCGATGATCCTGGAGGTGCTCGACGCGTTCGGCATCACCGCCGTCGGCGCCACCGGCTACGAGGCCGACGACGTGCTCGGCACCCTGTCGGTGACCCAGCCCGGCCCGGCGGAGGTGGTCTCCGGCGACCGGGACCTGTTCCAGCTCGTCGACGACGCCCGCCAGGTGCGGCTGCTCTACATCGGGCGGGGCGTGGCCAAGCTGGACGACTGCGACGACGCCGCCGTCCGCGCCCGCTACGGCGTCCCCGCCGACCGCTACGCCGACTTCGCCGCCCTGCGCGGTGACCCGAGCGACGGGCTGCCCGGGGTGCCCGGGGTCGGCGAGAAGACGGCCGCCCGGCTGATCGAGCGATACGGCGGGCTGCCCGGCATCCTCGCCGCGCTCGACGACGGCGAGTCCGGCTTCGCCCCCGGCCTGCGCACCAAGCTGGCGGCGGCCCGGGACTACCTGGCCGTCGCGCCGAAGGTCGTCCAGGTCGCCACGGACGTGCCACTGCCGCAGCTGGCCACCGCGCTGCCGACCACGCCCGCCGACCCGGACCGGCTGCTGGAGCTGGCGCAGCGGTGGAACCTCGCCGGCTCGTGCCGCCGCCTGGTGGACGCCCTCGCCGCCCGGTCCTGACCTTCGGCGTCGCCCCCCGGGGCGCGCGGAGATCCGCCCGGACGGCCAGGGCCGCGACGATCAGGCGGCGGCGTGGTAGGCCAGCACGCCCCGGTTGACGGCGGCGATGGCCTGCCGGGCGGTGGCCCGCAGCTCGGTGGAGGCACCACCGGAGTCGGCGAGCTGGCCGAGCAGGTCGACCACCTGCCGCGCCCAGCGGACGAAGTCGCCGGCAGGCATCTCGCCGTCGATCTGGTGGCCGCTGGCGAGCACCTTGGCGAGGGCCTCCCCGCGCGCCCACCGGTAGATCGGCCAGGCGAACCCGAGGTCGGGCTCCCGGGTGACGCCGAGGCCGCGGCCGGCCTCGTCCGCCTCGATGTCGCTCCACAGCTTCAGCGTCTCGTCGACCGCGTCGGCGACGGGCCCGCGCGGCAGCGAGGCCCGCTCGTCGACGTCTCGGCGTGCCTCGAAGACCACCACCGACACGGCGGCGGCCAGCTCGGCCGGGGACAGGCCGTCCCACACCTTGCGCCGTAGGCACTCGGCGACCAGCAGGTCGGCCTCGGTCCAGATCCGGCCGAGCATCCGGCCGGCGTCGGTGACCTCGCCGTCGGCGGCGAGATAGCCGCGCGCGGTCAGCAGCGCCACGATCCGGTCGAAGGTCCGGGCCAGCGAGCCGGTCCGGCCGGCGACCCGCTGGCGCAGCTCCTCGGTGTCGCGTTCCAGGCGGCGGCGCCGCTCCGCCCAGCGGGCGTGCTCCTCCCGGTCGGCGCAGGCGTGGCAGGGGTGCCGGCGCAGCTCGGCGCGGAGCTGGCTGAGCCGGTGGTCCTCGCCGACCGCCTGCCGGGACCGCCCGCCCCGCCGGCCGCCGTGCCGGTCCAACCCGGTGCCACTGACCGCCGCGGCGAGATCCCGCCGCGCCGCCGGGGACCGGTGGTTGAAGTGCTTGGGCACCCGGATCCGGGCAAGCACCTCGGCCGGGGTGGTGAAGTCGCCGGGGCTGACCCGCCCGGCCCAGCGGTCCTGGGTCAGCACCAGCGGCCGCGGCTCGCCGAAGCCGCCGGTGGCCGGGTCGAGCACCACGGCCAGGCCGGCCCGCCGCCCGGAGGGCACCCGGATCACGTCGCCCACCCGCAGCCGCTCCAGCGAGGCGACGGCGGCCGCCTTGCGCTGGGTCTGCCCCTGCCGGGCCAGCGCGCGCTCCCGGTCGGCGATGGCCACCCGCAGGGCGAAATACTCGTCGAAGTCGCCGTGGTGGCAGGCCGCCTCCGCGCCGTACGCCTCGATCGTCTCGGTGTTGCGCTGCACCTGCCGGGCCAGGCCGACCACCGACCGGTCCGCCTGAAACTGGGCGAACGACGACTCCAGCAGCGCCCGGGCCGGCTCCGCGCCGACGCTGCCGACCAGGTTGACGGCCATGTTGTACGACGGCCGGAAGCTGGACCGCAACGGGTAGGTGCGGGTGGAGGCCAGGCCGGCGACGTGCCGGGGGTCGGTCTCCGGCGACCAGACCACCACCGCGTGCCCCTCGACGTCGATGCCCCGCCGGCCGGCCCGACCGGTGAGCTGCGTGTATTCCCCCGGGGTGAGGTCGACGTGCGCCTCCCCGTTGAACTTCACCAGGCGTTCCAGCACCACGCAGCGGGCCGGCATGTTGATGCCCAGCGCCAGGGTCTCGGTGGCGAAGACCGCCTTGACCAGGCCGCGGACGAACAGCTCCTCGACGACCTCCTTGAACGCGGGCAGCATGCCGGCGTGGTGGGCGGCGAGCCCTCGCTCCAGACCGTCGAGCCACTCCCAGTAGCCCAGGACGGACAGGTCCTCGCCGGGAATCGCGGTGACCCGGGACTCGACCACCCGGCGGATCTCGGCCCGCTCCTCGGGCGAGGTGAGCCGCAGCCCGGCCGCGAGGCACTGCTGCACGGCGGCGTCGCAGCCGGCCCGGCTGAAGATGAACAGGATCGCCGGGAGCAGCCCCTCCCGGTCGAGCCGGTCGACGATGTCGGGACGCATCGGGCCGCGCCAGCGGGGGCCCCGCCGCCCGAACCCGGGGCCGGCGCTGCGCCCCTCCCCCAGCTCGAGGCGGCGCATCGTGTCCCGGGTGTAGCGCAGCAACTCCGGGTGCACGTCGTGCTTGCGGGCGGCGTCGGCGTCGTGGAACAGGTCGAACATCCGCTTGCCGACCAGCATGTGCTGCCAGAGCGGCACCGGCCGATGCTCGCTGACCACCACCGCGGTCTCGCCCCGCACGGTGACCAACCAGTCGGCGAACTCCTCGGCGTTGGAGACGGTGGCCGACAGGGAGACCAGGGTGACCGAGGCGGGCAGGTGGATGATCACCTCTTCCCACACCCCGCCGCGGAACCGGTCGGCGAGGTAGTGCACCTCGTCCATCACCACGTAGGCCAGCCCCTCCAGGGTGGCCGAGCCGGCGTAGAGCATGTTGCGCAGCACCTCGGTGGTCATCACCACCACGGGCGCGTCGCCGTTGATCGCGTTGTCGCCGGTGAGCAGGCCGACCTGGTCGGCGCCGTAGCGATCCACCAGGTCGTGGTACTTCTGGTTGGACAGCGCCTTGATCGGGGTGGTGTAGAAGCACTTGCGCCGAATGGCCGGCTCCTCGCCGCCGGCCGCCGCCGGCTGCCCCGGCGCGCCCCGCAGCGCCAGGTGCACGGCGAACTCGCCGACCACCGTCTTGCCGGCGCCGGTCGGCGCGCAGACCAGCACCCCGCTGCCCCGCTCCAGGGCCTCGCACGCCTCGCGCTGGAAGTCGTCGAGATCAAACCCCAGCTCCTGGGCGAATTCGTGCAGGGCCGGGAAGGCGGAGGCCTGCGCGGCCCGGCGGCGCGCCGCGGCGTACCGCTCGGCGGGGCTTGACATGCCTCCAAGATTAATCGGTACGGCCGACGACCACCGGCCAAGGCCGTCCGGCAGGACGGTCGGTGCGGGTCGGTAGGGTGCACGACGTGCCGGACCATGCCGAACCGCCCCAAGCCTCGAGCGGCGCCGACGACGTCGTCCGCCCGAGCACGTCCCGTCGGCCCGTGGAGGCGGTGCTCTTCGACTTCCACGGCACGCTCGCGCAGGTCGAGGAGCCGCGCGAGTGGGTGCTGGCCGCGGCGGCGGCGTGCGGGGTGGAGCTGGACCGGGTCCGGGCCACCGCGCTGGCCGACCGGCTGCTGACCGCCGGCCGGGCCGGCGGCCCGCTTCCGGCCCGGGTACCGCCCGGGCTCGCCGAGCTGTGGGCCGACCGTGATCTCTACCCGCACGCCCACCGGGGCGCGTACACCGGGCTCGCCGAGACGGTCGACGCCGGCATCGAGGGGTTCGCCGACGCGCTCTACGAGCGGCTGCTGATCCCCGACGGCTGGGTGCCGTACCCGGACACCGAGGCGGTGCTGACCGCGCTGCGGGCCGCCGGGGTGAAGGTGGCGGTGGTCAGCAACATCGGCTTCGACCTCCGGCCGCTCTTCGCCGCCTGGAAGCTGGACGGGCTGATCGACGCGTACGCCCTGTCGTACGAGGTGGGGCGCTGCAAGCCGGACCCGGGCATCTTCTGGCGGGCGTGCGGGATGCTCGGCGTCGACCCGGAGCGGGCGCTGATGGTGGGCGACACTCCCGCCGACGCGGGGGCCGTGCGGGCCGGCTGCGCCGTACTGGTGCTGCCCTGCGCCGACGCCGGCGCCCCCAACGGGCTCGGCGCCGTCCTCGACCTCGCCCTGCCCACCGAGGCATGATCCACCCAAGCCCGGGGACGCGGCAGGGATGCCCGGACCGCGCCGGCTCAACGTCCCGGTGAACAGCCGCCGGCTCGACGGCGGCCAGCTGGGCGGGGTCGGCCTGGTGCTCGGCGGGGCGCTGTCGGTGCAGTTCGGGTCGGCGGTCGCCGCGCTGCTCTTCCCGCACACCGGGGTGGCCGGGGCGGTGACCCTGCGGCTGGGCATCGGCGCGCTGCTGATGCTGGCCGGGTGCCGACCGCGGCTGCGCGGGCACGGCCGCGCCGACTGGATCGCCGTGGTCGCCTTCGGACTGGCCCTGGCCGGGATGAACTCGATCTTCTACCAGGCCATCGCGCGGATCCCGCTGGGGCCGGCGGTCACGCTGGAGGTGCTCGGGCCGCTGGCGCTGTCCGTACTCACCGCCCGCCGGCGGGCCGCTTGGTGGTGGGCCGGGCTGGCCCTGGCCGGGGTGGCCCTGCTCGGACAGGGCGGCTTCGCGCGGCTGGACCCGGTGGGCGCGGGGCTGGCGCTGGCCGCGGGCACGATGTGGGCGGCATACATCGTCTGCTCGGCACGGGTGGGCGGGCGATTCCCCCGCGCCGACGGGCTCGCCCTGGCGTTGGCGGTGGCGGCCCTGGTCACCCTGCCGATCGGGCTCGTCGGGTCGGGCAGCCGGCTGTGGCACCCGGCGGTGCTGGGGCTCGGCACCGGGCTGGCGGTGCTCGCCTCGGTGCTGCCGTACACCCTGGAGCTGCTGGCGCTGCGGCGGTTGCCCACCGCGACCTTCGCGGTGCTGATGAGCCTGGGGCCGGCGATCGCCGCGCTGGCCGGCTGGCTGGTCCTCGACCAGCAGCTGCACCCGCTGGAGGTCCTCGCGATCGGCCTGGTCATCGCCGCCAGCGTCGGCGCGGTCCGGGCCGGCAGCCCGGCCACCGCGCCCGCCGAGGTCACCCCCGGCGACCCGGTCAGCGAAGCAGCCGCACCGCCGCCGGCACCGCGCTGATCCGCACCGGCAGGTCGAACGCCCGCTCCCCGTCCACGTACGTGGTGATGCCGGCCGCGTCCAGCTCCACGGTGCGGGCCCGGTAGCTGCGCACGAGCGGGTGGTCGACGTGGGTGCCTTGGTAGATGCGGGGCTTGACCCGGATCAGGGTGCGCCGGTCGAACCGTCCGCCGACCACCACGTCCAGCAGCCCGTCCGTCGGGTCGGCGGCCGGGCAGATCCGCATCCCGCCGCCGTAGCTGGCGCAGTTGCCGACCGCGACGAGCACCCCGTCCACCTCGTGCTCCTCGCCGTCGAGGCGCAGTCGGTAGCGGCGCGGCCGCAGCCGGGCCAGCTCGACCAGGATTGCCAGGTCGTAGCGGCGGGGGCCGCGCGGCCAGCGCATCCGGTTGGCCCGCTCGTTGACGATCGCGTCGAAGCCGGCCGCCAGCACCGCCCCGTACCAGCAGACGGCGCCGTCGGCGGCGGTCAGCCGGGCCAGGTCGACGGGGTGGGTCCGGCCGTCCCGCAACGCCTCGACGATCACCTCGACGGCCGCAACCGGGTCGGTGGGGAACCCGGTGTCGGCGGCGAAGTCGTTGCCCGTGCCGGCGGGGACCGGGCCGAACGGCACCGCCGTACCGGCGACGGCCTGCAACGCCCGGTGAACCGTGCCGTCCCCGCCGACCGCCACCAGGGCGGCGGCGCCGTCGGTGACCGCGGCGTGGCAGGCCGCCTCCGCCTCCTCCGGGGTGCCCGCCTCCAGCAGCCGGACCGGCCGGCCCGCGCCCGCCAGCCGGTCCACCAGCCGGGGCAGCAGGCCACGATGCCGCCCCCGGCCGGCGCTCGGGTTGGCAAGCACGGCGACGGGGCCGGGCGGAACAAGATCGTGCGCGGTCACGGCGAGCACCGTACGGCACGACCCGCCCCACTCACCAGGGGAGACAGCCGCCCGTTGGCGGCTCGTGGGGGGGTCGGGTGGCGGTGAAATCGGCGTCCACAGTGCCGCGCGCACTACACCGGCAGTCAGAAGGTGATGCGCACCTTCAGCGCGGTGCGCTCATCCATCGCCCGGTAGCCGTCCGGCACCCCGTCGAGGGTCACCGACCGGTCGAAGACCGGGGACGGGTCGATGGTGCCGTCGAGCACGTCCGCGAGCAGCTCCGGCAGGTACGCCCGGGCCGGTGCCACGCCGCCGGCGAGGGCCACGTTGCGGTTGAACATCTGGCCGATGTCGACGCCCGCGCTGCCGCCGTGTGGGACGCCGACGTAGCCGACCGTGCCGCCGTCGCGGGCGATTGAGATCGCCGTACGCATCGACTGCTCCGTGCCCACCGCCTCCAGCACGGCGTGCGCGCCCTGTCCCTTGGTCAGCTCCCGGACGGCGGCGACCGCCGCGTCGCCCCGCTCGGCGACCACGTCGGTGGCGCCGAACAGCCGCGCGATGTCGGTGCGGGCGGGGTGCCGGCCCAGCGCGATGATCTGCTCGGCGCCGAGCCGCTTCGCGGCGAGCACCCCGCACAGGCCGACCGCGCCGTCACCGACGACGGCGACCGCCGCGCCCGGGCGGACCCGGGCGGCCAGCGCGGCGTGGTGACCGGTGGACATGACGTCGGACAGGGCCAGCATCGCGGTGAGCAGCCGCTCGTCGCCGACCGCCTCGGCGGGCAGCTTCACCAGGGTGCCATCGGCGTACGGGACGCGGACCGCCTCCCCCTGCCCGCCGTCGGAGCCCGGCGAACCCCAGAAGCCGCCGTGCGGGCACGAGGTGTGCAGGCCCTCGCGGCAGAAGTCGCAGACGCCGTCGGACCAGACGAACGGGGCCACCACGAGGTCACCCACCCGCACCGAGCTCACCTCGGCGCCGGTGGCCTCGACCACGCCGAGGAACTCGTGCCCGATCCGCTGCCCGGGCTGCCGCGCGGCCACGCCCCGGTACGCCCACAGGTCGCTGCCGCAGATGCAGGCGAGCACGACGCGGACGACGGCGTCGGTGGGGGTACGGACGGCGGCGTCCGGCACCTCCTCCACCCGGATGTCGTTCGGGCCGTGTATCACGGTGGCGCGCATGGGCGGTGTCCTCCCGATGGGGCGAGCGTGGGACCGGCCGGCTGCGGTCGGCGGCGGGGCGAACCGCCCCGGGGCGAACGCTAGACGCGCCGCCGGGACGCCGCCAACCGGCACGGCACGCGCGTGGCCGGCCTCACCGCCGCCGCCCGATCGCCGCGGATCCCGGCCCGGACCACCCCGCCCGGTACCGGTGGACGGGCGTCAGCGGACGCTGAGCCGCTTGGTCACCGGCTCGACGCCCGGGCCACCGATCTTCAGCGTCCAGTCCCCCGCGTCGGCGAGCGACACGATCGTCTCGGCCGCACCGCCGTTCGGGTCCGCGGTGACCCCGGCGACCTGCTTCCCGGACGGGTCGAGGATCTCCAGCGTCCGCGCCACCGGCGTCTTGTTCTCCACCTTGAACTGGAGCTTCGCGCCGGGTTCGGCGAACAGCCCGTCGGCGCCCGTGACGGCCTTCGTCGTCACCTCGATCCGGACCTCCCGGTCGTACGTCGGCTCCACGCCGGCGTTCACCCAGGTCGCGTCGTCGGTGACGGTGATCCTGGTACGTATGCCGTCGCCCTTCTGGCCCGGCTTGCAGGCCAGCTCGTAGAACCCGACGGAGAGGTTGGCCCGCAGCTCCCGGGTGAGCCCCGACGAGACGTCCTTCACCTCACCGACCGCCTTGGTGAAGGCGTCGCCCTGCCGGCCGTAGACGTACACCTCGGTGGTCTGGGCCCCCCGGTTGGTCACCAGGAAGGTGGTCGCGCCCGGGGCGAAGCTGGTCGCGGTGATCTCGCAACTGGTGTCGGTGGCGGTGACCGCGACCTCGACGCCCCTCGGGGCGGCGTCGTCGTCCCCGCAGGCGGTGAGGGCGGCGGTGGCGGCGATCGCGGCGACCACGACGGCGGCGGTACGGATCTTCATCGTCTCTCCGGGGCGCAGGCCAGCGGACTGACCAGAACGGACACCGAGACGCCCGGGCCGCGCCCGGGAAGCCACGGCGAAGTCAGGTGAGTGTATGTGGGTCGGCGGGGCCCGGTGCGGCAGGGCGGTCAGGCCCGGGGGCCGGCCAGCCCGATGCCGATCACGTCGATCCGACCCCACCGTCCGGGAACGTCGAGCAGTTCCACCCGGCCGAACCGGGGCGGCACCGACGGCGCCATCAGCAGGTGCTCCCCGGACGGCTCGAGCCCGAGCAGGGCGCGCAGCAGCAGGAAGATCGCACCGGTCGCCATCGCCGCCGGACTGTTCGCGGTCGGGTAGCACACCGGGTAGCGGGTCAGGTCGCGGGGATAGCCGGCGAACGCCTCCGGCAGCCGGCCGTGGAAGTACCGGGACGCGTCGACCAACGCCTCGGCGATCCGGCCGGCCTCCTCGACCAGCCCGTACCGGCGCAGCCCCCAGGCGATCAACGCGTTGTCGAACGGCCACACCGCGCCGAGGTGATAGCCGAGCGGGTTGTACCGCGCCTGCCCCTCGGCGAGGGTGCGCACGCCCCAGCCGGAGAAGAGCCGCGGGCCGAGCAGGTGGTGGGCGACCTGCTCGGCCCGCTCCGGCGGCACGATCCCGCTCCACAGCAGGTGGCCCATGTTGGACGCCAACGCGTCGACCTGCCGACCGTCGCCGTCCAGGGCGAGCGCGTAGTAGCCCCGGTCGGCGATCCAGAAGTCCCGGTCGAAGCGCTCCCGCAGGGCGGCCGCCTCCCGCTCCAGCCGCTCGGCATACGCCGGGTCGCCCCAGATCTCCCGGGCCAGCCGGGCCCCGCGCAGCTTCGCGTCGTACGCGTACCCCTGCAGCTCGCAGGTGGCCACGGGCGGCCCGGCCAGCCGTCCGTCGGCGTAGCAGATCGCCTCCGGTGAGTCCTTCCAGCCCTGGTTCCGCAGCCCGGTCTGCTCGTTGCGCCGCTGGTACCGGACGTAGCCGTCGCCGAGGATATCGCCGTACTCGTCGATCCACTCCAGCGCCGCGCGGGTTTCCTGCTCGGCCTCCAGCACGAGCCCCGAGTCGCTGGTCCACCGCTCGTACTCGTCGAGCAGGATCACGTAGAGCGGCGTGGTGTCGGCGCTGCCGTAGTACGGGGACTCCGGACGTTCCTCGAAGGCCGCCATTTCGCTGTAGCGGAACTCGCGGAGGATCTTGCCGGGCTCCTCGTCGCGGAAGTCGTCGAGCACGGTGCCCTGGTCGATGCCGAGCATCCGCAGCGTCGCGTCGGCCAGCTCCGAAGCCACCGGCAGTGCCTCGAAGCTGGTCAGGAGGCTGTCCCGGCCGGTGATGGTGGCGCCCCAGGGCAGGCCGGCGTTGGGCATCGACCGGTCCGGCAGGGTCAGGGGCGAGTAGCGCAGCGACGCCAGGTCCACCAGGCTGCGCCGGTAGACCTCGGTCAGCGCGTTCCAGTCGCAGCTGAGCTGGGGCGCCCGGTCCAGCCACACCGCCAGGTCCTGCTGCCGCTCGGCGGCGCTGCGCCGGGGGCGCCGATCCAACTGCTCCCGGATGTCCCGGCCGTCGGGGCGCAGCACCAGCGACTGCGCCCGCAGGGTGGTCGTCCAGCCCTGCTTGGGAGCCACCCGCACCGTGTAGGTCAGCCCGCGCTCGTCGATGCGCGCCGGCTCACTGCTCCAGACCAGGGTCTCGCGTTGATACCGATCGCGCACGTAGCCGAGGCGCAGGCGACCGTCCTCGACCCGCTGGTAGAACCGTCCCACCGGGGTGCGCTCCTGCTCGATCGCCCGGATCGGCGCGAAGTCGCTCGCCACGTCGAGTCGTACGGTGAAGTCCACCGGCTCACGGTCGTGGTTGAGCACGGTCAGCCGCTCCTCGAGCAACCCAGCGGTGATGGAGCGTTCCCGGATCACCGAGGACTTGGCATCCACGTAGTGGGTCGGAGCGCCCGGCACGAGGAAGAACCGCAACGTGACGTGGTCCCGCTCGGCCATGGAGAGTGCATGCAGCCGGTCGCCGTCGAGGGTGAGCCGCCACAGCGACAGGAAACGGGTGTCGAAGTCGAAGAATCCGGACGGGTTGCCGACCGTCGCCTCGATGTCGCCGCTGTCGTCGCTGACCACGAAGATGTTGCCGTCCAGGACGCGTACCAGGTCCGACTTCATCGAGGCTCCCCACGTCCGCCTGCCAGGGCTCGCGGGTGGCGCGCCCCGGGCGGCGCGGGGAAGAGCTGCTCCAGCAGCATCAGGAAGCGGAACCGCCCCTCGGCGATGAGGTCGTTGCGCAGCCACCCGGTGAGCGGCTTCGCCTCGCCACGGGCCATCCGGGCAAAGAACTCCGGGTCGGTACGGATCACCGTGTCGGCGTCCCGCCGCTCGCGGCTCACCGCGACCTGGCCGCCGACGATGGTCACATACCAGACGTCGACCTGGCCGGGCCTTTCCAGCTCGATCCGGATCGTGCCGGTGGTGCGGCGGAGCAGCCGGTCCGGGGCCCGATGGGCGAGCTGCGCGAAGTACGCCTCGATCGGATCGGACACCGCACGCCTCCCAGCAGAGGGCCGTCGCGCCGGGCGGCCCGGCGAGTGGCGCGACCCGTGGGCGGCGACGACGGACGCGACCGGATCCTGCTCCGGCGCCGCCTCAGACTATCGCCGAGGTCCGGCGCGGACGCCCGGATCGCCGGAAACTGCGGTGCGGTGCGGGCCGCCGTGGCGGGTCGCCGCGATCGGGCACGAGAACGCCGTGCCGGCGCCGCCCGGGGGTGCCGTCCGCTGACGCGGTCCCTCGCCCCACCGGGGCCGGGGAGGCGCGCCGCCGGCTACGCGGATCGCCGGGACGGCCGGCCGTCCCGGCCGAGCGGGGCGAGCCGGCGCCAGCGGGGCAGCTCGGTGGCGACGGTGGCCAGGGCCAACGCGGTCACCGCCGCGGCGGCCGGCCGCGGCCAGGCGAACCAGGCCGAGACCACGGCGGCGACCACGTGCAGCATCACCAGCCCGATGGTGACCAACCCGGGCACCGGAACGACCACGTGCTTCTTGTCCCCTGGGGTGGCCAGGACGGTGGGCAAGCCGATCAGCACCAGCACCGAGGCGACCGCCAGCGCGGCCGAATGTGGGGCGAGCGCCCACGGCGTGGCGACCCACGCGACCAGCTCGGTCAGGAAACGCAGCGCCGAGGCGACGTCGGGGCGGCGCGGCGGGCGGTCGTCGATCATGGCGGCCAGTATCCGCCCACCCCCGGCCGCCCCGGATACCCGGTTGCCGCCGTCGGCGCGGGCGCGCGCCTGCTGGCCTGCTACGCGGAACGCCGCCCCCAAGTAGGGGGCGGCGTTCCGGGGTACGTGCTCCGAGCGACCCGGTCAGGTCATGTCGTCGTAGCGGCGCTCGATCGGCGCCGGCGCGGCGATCGGCTCGGGCGCCCCGATCGGGGCGGACGCCTCGACCCGCGCTCCGGCCTCGACCGGCTCGGTGGACAGGTCCAGCGGCGACACCTCGTCGTCGGCGACTCCCGCATACGTCTCCCGGCCCCGCCCGCGCCGCCTGTCGTTGAGGAAGGCCACCCCGACGGCGACGAAGTAGAGCAGGCAGAGCGCGGCGGCCAGCAGCGTCATGCCGAACGGACCCGGGTCGGGCGTGGCGATCGCCGCGAACGCGAACGACACGAAGATCACCACTCGCCACCAGCCCAGCAGGCGCCGCGCGCTCGCCACCCCGGTGAAGTTGAGCATGAGCAGGATCAGCGGGAACTCGAACGCCACCCCGAACAGCAGGATCATGTTCGTGACGAACGAGATGTACCGCGTCACCTCCAGCTGGGTGGACAGCCCGGTCACCCCGGACTCCATCAGGAAGGCCAGACCCTTGTCCACCACGAAGTAGGCCAGCACGGCTCCGGCGGCGAACAGCGGCGCGGCGATCGACACGAAGACGTACGCCCACTTGCGTTCGTGCCGGTGCAGACCCGGGGCGATGAACGCCCACAGCTGGTAGAGCCAGACCGGCGCCCCGATGATGAGACCGATCCACAGCGCCAGCTTCAGCTTCAGGATGAACCCGTCCGCCGGCGACAGCTGGAGGAACTGCTGGCACTTGCCGTCGACAATCGCCCCGGGGAGCCGGCAGTACGGCTGCTTGAGGAGGTTGAACGCCGGCTGGGCGAGCCAGAACCCAACGATCAGGCCGCTGACGATCGCCAGCGACGCGCGGAACAGGCGGGTACGCAGCTCACGGATGTGCTCCATGAGCGTCATGGAGCCGTCCGAGGCCCGCTCGAAGTTGCTCGGGCCGCGCTTCTTCAACCCGAAGGCCACGGTCGGGCCCTCCGGTCAGTTGTCGCGGACGCGCTGCACCGGGTCGACCGGCTGCTGCGGCTGCGGCGCGTACTGCTGCTGCGGGGGCTGCTGCGGCGCGTACTGCTGCTGGGCCGTGTTCGGCGGGAGCGGCTGGTAGCCGGTCTGCGCGTCGGCCTTCTCGGCCAGGTCACGGTCGTCGTCGTGCAGGCTCTTCGTCTCGGCCTTGATGATCCGCAGCGAGCGGCCCAGCGAGCGGGCCGCGTCGGGGAGCCGCTTCGCGCCGAACAGCAGGATCAGCACGACCACGAGTACGGCGATGTGCCACGGCTTGAGGGCACCCATGGGAAGCTCCAGTCGCTCAATTGTCGGTCAGGGGTGGTCGCAGCCCATCGTACGTGCGTCGAAGGTGGTTGCCACCCTGCCGGGCCTGCCAATGCGGGCCCGGTCGGTGAAGTCTCGACCAACCCGAAGTGTCCCGTCAACCACCTGCGGCGGCACGATTGTGCGCGTAACCGCCACAGACCGCGCAGCTAACGCCCTCGGCGCCAACCGCTGTCGATCACTTGCCGCGCCTGGCCTTGATCAACGCCAGTCGTTCCTGGGTGACGGTCAGCCGCTCCTGGAGGCCCTCGGCGCGCCCCTGGAGCTCCTCAGCGGCGGTCTGCAGCTCCTCCGCCTCGGCCTGGCGACGCTGCAGGGCCACCGCCGCCCGGCGCAGCCGGGGCAGCCGCGCCAGCACCGGCCGGACCGCGAGGGCCAACACGAGCAGCGGGAACAGCACGACCCCGAGCACGATCCACGTCACCACGGCGGTCAGCCTACTGGGTGCGGCCGGCCACCGCCGGGTCGGCGCGATCCACCGGTGTCGCGTACGCGTCGAGCGCGGCGACGGCCTGGGCGCGGACCTGCTCGGCCAGCTCGGCCGGGGCGACCACGGTGACGTCCGGGCCGAGCCCGAGCACGAACCGTCGCGCCCAGCCCAGGTCGGTGACCCGCAGCGACACCAGCCACTGCTCGCCGTCGGCCTCGACCCGCTCGCACGGGTAGTACTCGGTGATCCACCGCTCGCCCCGACCGATCCGCAGAGTGATCAGCGGCAGGTCGGCCGAGGGGCGGAACACCCCGTCGCTGAGGTCGTGCGGGCGGGCCTGTGGCGGGACCACCGCCGCCTCGTCCAGCTCGGTGACCGCGTCGATCCGGTCGGCGCGGAACAGCCGGACCGCCTCGGCGCGGCGGCACCACGCCTCCACGTACGCCCGGCCGCCGACCATCAGCATCCGCAGCGGGTCGATGGTCCGCTCGGTGGTCTCGTCCCGAGCGGCGGTGTAGTAGGTGATCCGCAGCGCCCGGCCCCGCTCCACGGCGGCCCGCAGCTCGCGCACGCGGGCGGTGTCGCCGGGCAGCCGCACCTCCACCGGCGCGCCGGCCAGGTCCCCGGCGGCGCTCTCGATCTTGGCGAGGGCCCGTTCCACGGCCTCCCGGTTGGCCACCCCGGGCGTCTCGGCGAGCATCCGCAGCGCCACCACCAGGGCGAGCGCCTCGTCCGGGGTGAGCCGCAGCGGCCGGTCGATGCCGGCGTCGTAGGTGATGGTCACCCGGTCGCCGTCGAACGCCATGTCGATCAGGTCGCCCGGGCCGTAACCGGGCAGCCCGCACACCCAGAGCAGCTCCAGGTCCTCGCGGAGCTGCCGCTCGGTCACCCCCAGGTCCTCGGCCGCCTCGGCGATCTCGATGCCCGGGCGGGCGAGCAGGTAGGGCACCAGGTTGAGCAGTCGGGCGAGCCGGTCCGCCGAGGCGCGGCCACCCCGGGCCGCCGGGCGGGTCACCGGGCACCCCCGGCCACCGCCAGCTCGTCGTGCCGGGCGGCGATCTCCTTCAACCGCTGGATGACCGCGTCGCGGACCTCCGGCGGCTCCAGCACCCGCGCGTCCGGGCCGTAGCCGACAACCTGGCCGGCCAGGTTGTCGGCGTCCGCGTACGGCAGGACCAGCCGGTCGCCGTCCGGCCCGGAGGTGCACTCCACCGCCCAGCGGCGCAGCCCGGCCGCCCGCCCCGGGGCGACCAGCACGGTGGCCCGGCCGGTCCGCTCCACCGGCCCCGACCAACGGGCCACGTGGCTGATCAGGTCCACGCCGGCGGGCGGCTCGTACGCCCCGGGCTGGCCGGTCACCCGGACCGCGCCCACCACCCGCGACAGCCGGAAGCAACGGGTCGCCGCCCGGTCCAGGTCGTGGCCGACCACATACCACCGGCCGCGCCAGCAGACCACCCCCCACGGCTGCAGCCGGCGGCGGGTCGGGGCGTCCCGGTCCGGCACCCGGTAGTCGAAGTTGACCTCCCGCCGGTCACGGGCGGCGGCGGTCAGCGGGGCGAACGCCGGGTCGACCGTGACCATCGGCTCCAGCCCCAGGGTGGCCTGCGGGTCCACGTCGATGCCGGCGGCGCGCAGCTTCGCCAGCCCCGACGAGGCGGCGGCGGCCAGGCCGGCGTGCTGCCACAGGCGCGCCGCGATGCCGACGGCGGCGGCCTCGTCCGGTTCCAGCGGGATGTCGGGCAGCGCGTACTCCCGGGGGGCGATCCGGTAGCCGGGCTCGGCGTCGAAGACGCTGGCCGTGCCCGTCTCCAGCGGCACCCCCAGCTCCCGCAGCTCGGCCTTGTCCCGCTCGAACTTGCGCTGGAACGCCTCGTGGTCCTTGGCGTCGTCCGGATCGTGCTCGTAGCCGGGCACGGTCGCGGCGATCTGGGCGGCGGTGAGGAACCGTCGCGTCGACAGCAGGCAGATCACCAGGTTGACCAGGCGTTCGGTGCGGGTCCGGGACACGTGTGAACGCTAGCAGCCCACGCGTCGTGGACGTGCACCCGCGCGGGCGCGACGCGCGGGAAGACCCGCAGCAGCGGCCCGCGGCGGGCAGTCCCGCTCGACCGGCGGAGGACCTGCGCCGGCCATATGGTGAGCGCATGGCGGAAGCGGAAGTCAAGCGCGAGAGCGTCGGCACCGTCGTCGTGGCCGGCGTGGCGAACCTCTCCATCGCCGCCGCCAAGCTGGTCGCCGGCCTGATCTCCGGCTCGGCGGCGATGCTCTCCGAGGCCGCCCACTCGGTCGCCGACACCACCACCGAGGTGCTGCTCTTCCAGGCGCTGCGCCGCGGGGCCCGGCCCGCCGACACCCGGCATCCGTTCGGGTACGGCAAGGAGAGCTACGTCTGGGCGTTCCTCGCCGCGCTGTTCACCTTCGTGGTGGGCGCCGGCTTCGCCATCACCCACGGCGTCACCACCATCCTCGTGCACGAGCACACCGGCAACTACCTGTCGTCGTACGTCGTGCTGGTGGTCTCCTTCGCGGTGGAGTCGGTCTCCCTGGGCCGGGCGCTCCGGCAGATCCGTCGCGAGTCCCGCCGCTGGCGGGCCACCCCGGGCCGCTACCTGCGGCTGACCGCCGACACCACCGTCAAGGCCGTCTTCATGGAGGACACCGCCGCCCTCATCGGCCTGGTCATCGCCGGCGTCGGCCTCGGGCTGTCCCAGCTCACCGGCGAGGAACTCTACGACGGGATCGCCTCGATCCTGATCGGCGTGCTCCTGCTGATCGTCGCCGCCATCCTGGCCCGGAGCAACATCTCGCTGCTGGTGGGCCGTGCCGTGTCGGAGCGCGTGCACCGGAAGATCGAGCACGAGCTGGCGTCGCTGCCCACGGTGGACCGGGTCGACACGCTGATGACCATGGTGCTCGGCCCGGACGACATCCTGGTCGCCGCCAAGGTCGACTTCCACAACGACGCCACCGGCGCCGACATCGAGGCCGCCGCCGACGAGGCCGAGCGGCGGCTGACCGAGCACTACCCGGAGATCGGGTACGTCTTCCTCGACCCCACCCGGTCGATGCCCGGCACCGACCGTGGACGGGCCCGGCGTACCCAGAACGAGGGCGGCCGGCCGCTGGACCAGCAGAACGACACGTTCTGAGCCGCGCGCCGGGCCACCCGGACGCGCCCCGCCCCGGCGGCGGCCGATAGCGTTCCCGGCATGGTGCGATGGCGGTCCGGCACGGTCACGGCGGTACGACGGAGGTGGGCCGGCGCGACGGAACTCGACGTCGACCTGCCCGACGGCGGCCGGATGCGCGCCCTGGCCTACCCGGCGCTGGTCGGCGACCCGGAACCCGGCGACCGGGTGCTGCTCAACGCCGGCGCGCTGCTGATGGGCCTCGGCACCGGCGGGTACGCCCTGGTCGTCGCCCTGCCCGACCGGCTCCCCGCCGACCCGCCGCAGGTCGCCGACACCCGCGACGCCGGCCACCTGGTCAAGGCCCGCTACACCCCGCTGCAACCGATCCTGCTCGGCGTCGACGAGGAGGCCTCTCCGCACCACGCGCTGCTGGCCGCCGCCGACAGCATCGACGGGATGCCGGTGGTCACCGCCGACCTGCACTCCGCCCTGCCGGCCATCCTCGCCGGCGTGCACGCCGACGCCCCGCACGCCCGGGTGGCCTACCTGCTCACCGACGGTGGAGCCCTGCCGGCCTGGTTCTCCCGCACCCTCGCCGGGCTCGCCGACCACCTCGCCGGCACGGTCAGCGTCGGTCAGGCGTTCGGCGGCGACCTGGAGGCCAGCACCCTGCACAGCGGCCTGCTCGCCGCCCGGCACGTGCTGCGCGCCGACCTCGCGATCGTCGCCCAGGGGCCGGGCAACCTGGGCACCGGCACCCGCTGGGGCTTCTCCGGGGTAGCCGTCGGCGAGGCGGTCAACGCGGTCGCCACCCTCGGCGGCCGGGCCGTCGGCTCGTTGCGCATCTCCGACGCCGACCCGCGCCCCCGGCACCGCGGCGTCTCCCATCACAGCCTCACCGCGTACGGTCGGGTGGCCCTCGCCCCCGCGGAGCTGGTCGTGCCGGACGGCCTCGACCCGGGCCTGGCCGCCGAGGTGGCGGCGGCCCTCGCCCCGCTCGCGGAGCGGCACCGGATCGTCACCGTGCCCACCGGCGGGCTCGACGCGGCCCTGCGGGCCAGCCCCGTCGCCCTGTCGACCATGGGCCGCGGACTGGACGCCGACCACGCCTACTTCCTGGCCGCGGCCGCCGCCGGCCGGCACGCGGCCCGCCTGCTCGGCTGAGCCGCCCGGCCGGCGGCGGATCGGCGGTCAGCTCGCGCCGTAGCCGTGCGCCACGATGTGCTCGGCGGACCGCGCGTAGGCCGCCGGGTCCGGTGGCGCCCAGGTGCCCAGGCCGTCGACGTACCGGTTGTACATGCAGAACGCCGCGGCGATCAGCACCGCGTCGTGGATCTCCAGGTCGGTGGCGCCCGCCGCTCGGGCCGCGTCGACCAGCTCGGCGGTGACCTCCCGGCCGCTGCGCTGCACCGCCGCGGCGATCCGCAGCAACGCCCGCAGCTTCCCGCTCACCGCCGCGGTGGCCGGGTCCCGGCGCACCTGCTCCACCAGCGGCATCCCGGCGGGCAGTTGGGCGGCGGCGAACGCCGAGTGCGACGAACAGCAGAACGTGCACTCGTTCAGGGCGGACACGTAGGCGGCGATGAGCTCCCGTTCGCCGGGCGTCAGCGTGGGGTGCGGGGCGCGCAGCAGCTGCTCGGCGAGCGCGTTGAGCGGCTTCGCGGTCTCGGGACGGAACCGCATCGGCCCGTTGATGCCCGGATGCGCCTTCTCGTCCAGGCCAAGATCGATGTGTGCCATGACGTCGCCTCCCCACCCCCGGCGGCCGTGGCCGACCGCGAACCCGGTCCATCCGGCAACCTGCCAGGCCCCCCGGTCGGGCGGCAACTTCCCCCGTGCGCTGTCCGCGGCGCCGGCCGGTCCGCCACCGACCGCCCACCCGCCGACCAGCGGCGAAGAGCGCACGGTCGAAGAGGCTGGGGCGGCCCGGTCGCCCCCATCCTGTGCAGGTATCCGACCCCGGCCACACCGCCCCGGCGTCCCCCGCCCCTCACCGCGGGACGGCGCGGCCCCCGTAGCGGAATGCGAGGCGCCATGTCCCTGCGACAGCTCCCCGAACGCCAGCACGTCACCCCGGCTCCCCGCCCCGGAGGCCGGCTCCGGATCGCCCTGCTCGGCGCGGCAGCCGGCGTCCTGCTCGCCGTCCTGTGGTCGTTCGAGCTGGTCGACAAGGTCATCGGCGACAACGTCGCGAACACCGTGCTCGGCCACGACGCCAAGGCGACCGCGCTCACCGGCACCGCCGCCGGACTGCTCTTCGCGTTCGTCTCCGGCTTCGCCGGCACCTTCACCGCCTGCAACATCGCCATGGCCGCCTCGGTCGGCCCGATGAGCCAGGCGTCCGGCGCCGACACCGGCCGGGCACCGCTGCGGTCCCTGCTCCGCCCCGTCGGCTGGCTCGCCCTCGGCATGATCGCGGTCTCGGCCAGCTACGGCGCCATCGGCGTCCTGCTCGGCGACCGGCTGCCCCAGCTCTCCACCGACATGGTCGGCGGGGTCCCGGTCCGCCTCATCCAGTCGTCCGTCGTGTTCGGCGTGATCGGCCTGGCGCTGACCTACCTCGGGCTCGCCGCGCTCGGCCTGCTCCCCGACGTCTTCGCCCACCGCCCGGTCGGCCGGGTGGTGACCATGGGCGCCCTCGTCGGCGGATTCCTCATCGGGCGCCCCTACCCGATGTTCAACAAGCTGTTCCACTGGGCCGTCGACACCGGCAACCCGCTCTACGGGGCGCTCGCCTTCACCCTGCAGTCGCTGGGCAACATCCTGCTCGTCACGCTGATCTTCGCGGTCGTCGTGGTGGTCAGCCGGGGACGCTTCCTACGCTGGATGGCCGACCCCCGCCGCGCCGCCGTGGTGACCGGCGCGCTGCTCGTCGCCCTGGGCATCTTCACCATCGTCTACTGGGACGTGCGGCTGCCCGCCCGCTTCGGCATCGGCTGGTTCCCCAGCATGCCGTACAACTGACCCGGCCGCCCGGGAGCGGCGCCGTCCGAACGGCGCCCGCGTGGGCCGCACCCGCGGGCGGCGTGGGCCGCCCGCGCGGCTCAACCGGCCAGGAAGATGAACGCCAACCAGCCGACCACGATCAGCACCAGCACCGCCCCCAACACCCAGGTCGGCACCTTGTGCTCGCCGCGGCGGTTCCGCTCGATCTCGGCGCGGATCTTCTCCCGGCGTCGGTCGATCCAGTTGAGCTTCTCGGCGCCACGCTCGCGGCCGGAGGGTTCGGAAGTGTTCATCGCGACGCCAGCGTACCCGTGAGCCGGCGGCCGGTGCCCATGGGCACCGGCCGCCGCTGCGCCTCACATGCTCGCGATCAGCCGCTCCACCCGCTCGTCGTACGCCCGGAACGGGTCCTTGCACAGCACCGTCCGCTGCGCCTGGTCGTTCAGCTTCAGGTGCACCCAGTCGACGGTGAAGTCCCGCCGCTTCTCCTGCGCGTGCCGGATGAACTCACCCCGCAGCCGCGCCCGGGTGGTCTGCGGCGGCGTCTCCTTCGCCTCGAAGATCTCCGGGTCGGTGGCCACCCGATCCACCTCGCCGCGCCGCTCCAGCAGCCCGTACAGGCCCCGCCCGCGCCGCAGGTCGTGGTACGCCAGATCCATCTGCGCCACCCGCGGGTGCGACAGCGGCAGGTCGTGCTTGCGCTGGTACCGCTCGATCAGGCGCAGCTTCGTCACCCAGTCGATCTCCCGGGCCACCGGGTCCAGGTCCCCGGTCTCCACCGCCCGCAGCACCCGCGCCCAGAGATCCACCACCCGCTTCGCGGTCTGGTCCCCACCCCGGCGCTCCACGAACTCCGTCGCCTTCGCCAGGTATTCCTGCTGGATCTCCAGCGCGGAGACCTCCTTGCCCGAGGCCAGCCGCACCTTGCGCCGGCCGGTGATGTCGTGCGACACCTCCCGGATCGCCCGGATCGGGTTCTCCAGCGTCAGGTCCCGCATCACCACCCCGGCCTCGATCATCCGCAGCACGATGTCGGCGGTGCCCACCTTCAGCAGCGTGGTCACCTCGTTCATGTTCGAGTCGCCGACGATCACGTGCAGGCGCCGGTACCGCTCCGCGTCCGCGTGCGGCTCGTCCCGGGTGTTGATGATCGGCCGGCTCCGGGTGGTCGCCGAGGAGACGCCCTCCCAGATGTGCTCGGCCCGCTGCGACAGGCAGTAGACCGCCCCGCGCGGCGTCTGCAGCACCTTCCCCGCCCCGCAGATCAACTGCCGGGTGACCAGGAACGGGATCAGCACGTCGGCGAGCCGGCCGAACTCGCCGTGCCGGGAGACCAGATAGTTCTCGTGGCACCCGTACGAGTTGCCGGCCGAGTCGGTGTTGTTCTTGAACAGGTAGATCTCACCCGCGATGCCCTCGTCGTGCAGCCGCTTCTCCGCGTCGACGAGCAGCCCCTCCAAGATCCGCTCCCCCGCCCGGTCGTGGGCCACCAGATCGGTCACCGAGTCGCACTCCGGCGTCGCGTACTCCGGGTGCGAGCCCACATCCAGGTAGAGGCGGGCCCCGTTGCGCAGGAACACGTTGCTCGACCGGCCCCACGACACCACCCGCCGGAACAGGTATCGCGCGACCTCGTCGGGGGACAGCCGGCGCTGCCCGCGATAGGTGCAGGTGACGCCGTACTCGGTCTCGAGGCCGAAGATTCGCCGCTCCATGAGGTGACATTAGCCGCCCGAGGCCCCAATTGGGCAGCGCTCAACCCAGCCATCTCCGCGGCGCCCGCCCACCGCGGTCCACGGCATCCCGCCGCAGGCGAATCCCGGCACCGGTACGGTCCCACCCGTGAGAATCCTGGTCACCGGCGGCGCCGGCTTCATCGGATCGGCGTACGTCCGGCGACTGCTCACCGGCACCGAACCGGACCTGCCGGTGGACACCCTCACCGTCCTCGACGCCTGGACCTACGCGGCCACCGAGGCCGCCCTCGACCCGGTCCGCGCCGACCCCCGGCTGCGGATCGTCCGCGGTGACATCCGCGACGCCGCCCTCGTCGACACCACCGTCCCCGGCCACGACGTGATCGTGCACTTCGCCGCCGAATCCCACGTCGACCGCTCCATCGCCGACGCCGCCGCCTTCGTCACCACCAACGTGGTCGGCACCCAGATCCTGCTCGACGCCGCCCTGCGCCACGGCGTCGGCCGGTTCGTGCAGGTCTCCACCGACGAGGTGTACGGGTCCATCGACACCGGCTCCTGGACCGAGCAGGCGCCGCTGCGGCCCAACTCCCCCTACTCGGCCAGCAAGGCCGGCGCCGACCTGCTCGCCCTCGCCTACCACCGCACCCACGGCCTCGACGTGGTCATCACCCGCGGCGCCAACACCTACGGCCCCTACCAGTACCCCGAGAAGATCGTGCCGCTGTTCGTCACCAACCTGCTCGACGGGCACGACCTGCCGCTGTACGGCGACGGCGGCAACGTCCGCGACTGGCTGCACGTCGACGACCACTGCCACGGCATCGCACTGGCCCAGACCCACGGCCGGGCCGGCGGCGTCTACCACCTCGGCAGCGGCGCCGAACTGACCAACCGGGACCTCACCGGCCGCCTCCTCGCCGCCTGCGACGCCGGCTGGGACCGCGTCCGACCGGTCGCCGACCGCCGGGGCCACGACCGACGCTACTCGCTGGACTGCACCACCACCCGCCGCGAACTCGGCTGGGCACCCACCGTCGACCTCGACCTCGGGCTGGCCGAGACCGTCGACTGGTACCGGGCCAACCGCGCCTGGTGGCAACCCCTCAAGCCACACCGCTGACCCGGCGCACCGCCAGGCCCCCACGTCCACCAAGACCCCGCCGCCGCCTCGCCGCACAGGGTCCGTCCGGTCCCAGGGCCGGGGCTGGCGCCGCCACGACAGGCCCGGCAGTCGGCGCGGCCGCGCGAGCCGGCCGGCCTCCCCGGCTCCCCACCGGACCCGCGCCAGGCCAACGGGTACGGGCCGGCGCACCCGCCGGCCCGGCCGTCACTGCCCGGACTGCTCGTCCTGCTGACCCTCCAGGTCCGCCGAACCGGCCGACGTAGTCGGCTTCTTCGCCTCCTCGGTGGGCACCGTCGGGGTCTGCGCCCGCCCCGGCGCCGGCGCGGTGTCCGCGCTCGCATCCCCTTCCAGCAACGCGGTCAGCGCCGCCCCGGCCACCCGCCGGAACGTCCGCCCCACCCGGCGGCGGTCCAGCACCGCCACCTCCAGCTGGTTGGCGGCGATGGCACGGGCCGCCCCGCCCTCCCCGCCGACGCTGCCCAGCGCCTTCACCGCGGCCCGGAGCGCCTCCGACAGCGACATCTCCGGCCGGTGCTCGTTCTTCAGCACCCCGGTGATCGCCTCGGCCTGGCCGCCCATCGCCATCCGGCCCGGCTCGTCGTTGACCGAACCGTCGTACGTCACCCGGTAGAGCGCATCGTCGTCCGGCGTGGCACCCACCTCCGCCACGCAGATCTCCACCTCGAACGGCTTCGACTGCTCCGTGAAGATGGCACCCAGCGTCTGCGCGTACGCGTTGGCCAAGCCCAGGCCGGTCACGTCCCGCCGGTCGTAGCTCAGGCCGTTCAGGTCGGCCATCCGCACCCCGGCCCGGCGCAGGTTCTCGAACTCGTTGTACCGGCCCACCGCCGCGAAACCGATCCGGTCGTAGATCTCGCTGACCTTGTGCAAGGTGCTGGACAGGTTCTCCGCGACGAAGAGCACCCCGCCCTCGTAGCTCAGGACCACCGCGCTCCGGCCCCGGGCGATGCCCTTGCGGGCCAGCTCGGAGCGGTCGCGCATGATCTGCTCGGGCGAGGCGTAGAACTGCATGGCCACGGCGGCGGTTCTCCTTCGGGCGCTGTGCTGCGGACTGCTGACGGGTGAGGTGGGAGCGGGATCAGCCGCCCGGGTTCTCCATCCGGCCGGCCACGACGCTCTCCGCGATCGCCGCCGTCTCGGCCTCGGTGAGCCGGTGCGTGCCCTCCGCCGTCGCGGTCATCACCACCGGGTAGATCCGACGGGTCAGGTCCGGGCCACCGGTGGCGGTGTCGTCGTCCGCCGCGTCGTAGAGCGCCTCGACGGCGAGCCGCACCGCGTCGTCGATCGACAGTCCCGCCCGGAACCGCTTCTTCAACGCCGACTTGGCGAACAGTGAGCCGGATCCGATCGCGTCGTAGCCGGTCTCCTCGTACGGACCGCCGGTCACGTCGAAGCTGAAGATCCGGCCGGCCCGGGCCGGGTCGCTGGCCGCCAGGTCGAAGCCGGCGAACAGCGGGATCACCGCGAGCCCCTGCATCGCCGCGCCCAGGTTGCCCCGGATCATCGACGCCAGCCGGTTGGCCTTGCCGTCGAGCGAGAGCATCGCGCCCTCGATCTTCTCGTAGTGCTCGAGCTCCACCTGGAACAGTCGCATCAGCTCGATGCCGATGCCCGCGGTGCCCGCGATGCCGACCAGCGAGTACGCGTCGGCCGGGTGCACCTTCTCGATGTCCCGCTGGGCGATCAGGTTGCCCATCGTGGCGCGCCGGTCGCCGGCCATCACCACGCCACCGGCGGCCGAGATGGCCACGATGGTCGTCGCGTGCGGCGCCATGTCGGCGGCCATGCCGGGCGGCAGCGGCCGCCGGCCGGGCAGCATCTCGGGGGCCACCTTGCTCAGGAACGCTGTGAAGGAGGACGTCCCCGCGTTGGTGAACACATCTGATAGACGCCCGGATGGATCGAAGCCCGCTGCCACGTGGTTCCTCTCAGGTAATTGATCGCCCTGGCCAGCTTCGCAGATTGTCGCAGAGCTGGCCAAGACCACCGTTGCAGGTCAGCTTCTCGGCCCTGAAGGGCCGAGGTTGCGGCTGTGGATGCCATGCTGGCTGCACGGGTCACGCCGCGTTTGGCAGGCTGGCGGCTGCCCAGTCCGCGGCACCGCGGGTGGCGATGTTGCGGGCTGCGTTCACGTCGGCGTGCTCAGCGAAGCCGCATGACGTGCATCGGAAGGTGGATTGGTTGGGGCGGTTGGCTTTGGCGATGTGCCCGCAGGTGGAGCAGCCCTGCGAGGTGTACGCCGGGTCCACATGAACGAGCGCCACCCCGGCCCGGGCTGCTTTGTAGGCGATGAACTGGCCGAGCTGGTGGAACGCCCACGAGTGCAGTGTGACCCGCTGGGGCCGTCGGAGCCGGACCCGGTCGCGGATGCCCGTGAGGTTTTCCAGGGCGATGCCGCGGCCGGTGCGTTCGGCCTCGG
>NZ_JBUEGB010000063.1:0-40558 GCF_054963695.1 Micromonospora sp. RTBAU3-60
CGGCGACCGCCTGGTCCACGGCCCAGCGGGCGGCGGCCCACGCGAGCGCGCCGTTGAGGTTGGAGCGGCGGTCGGAGACGTGGCGGATCTCGTCGCGCAGGACCGCCAGTTTGCCGACGAGTTGATGCCGCTCGTCACGGCCGGCGAGGCGCTGGTAGTGGTCGGCTTTGGCGTGCAACCGCTCGGACAGGCGGCGCAGCCGGTGCTGCTTGGCCAGGACCCCGGCCGCCCGGAACTGACCACCCGCCCCCAACGCCGTGATCCGCCCATCCTCGTGCAGTCGCAGCGCCCCCGCGCTGAGGAGGGTATTCAGGCCCCAGTCCACGCCGACCGCGACCGTGTGACCGGCGCGCCGGGCCTTCGGCACCAGGTGGCTGTATGCCAGATCGGCGCGCACCTGCCCGCCGGAGACGTGCAGGGTGGGCAGGTGCACCACCGCGCCCGCAGGGACCGTAGGCGGCAGGACGATCGGACAGGCCACCCACGTCCAATCCCGATACGATCGCGGACCCGGGCGTGAGGGAAGCTGCAACCGCAGCAACACCCTCTGAGGGTCGGTGTCGGAGCGTTCGATGGTGGCCTGCTGCCTGTCACACGCGGCCAACAGCAGCATCCGCGCGACCTTTGGGACGCCTTCGAGCTCGAACACGTCCACCGGCAGCCGCCCATTGACGGCAAGGAACCTGGCAACCTGCCGCGTGCGGGACTTGATAATGCTGGACGGCAGATGCTCCCCGCCCGGAACCGCCTGGCGTACCTGCTCCCACTCCTGCACGGTGCGCTGACGCGGATCGTCCGGCCACGTCGCCAGCACCCCGGCCGTCAGGCCAGCACGCCACGACGCCGAACGCAGAACACGCCCCGCCTGCTCCTGCGCCATCCGCACGACCCGGTCATTGACCCTCACACCCACCGGCGCGGTAACCGTCCAGCCCAAGCGCCGCAACGCCATCCACGCATTCGACGGAAGCTTCCGACCACCCGCGTCCTGCCCGGAGGCCAACACCTCCACATCCGCGCAGTTCCACCGCTCAACCAACAGACCGGACACCATCCCCGCCACCAGATCGGCACACCAGCCGACCCGTTGCGCCAGCACCGCCTGCGACAGAACTTCGCCGCTCTCCTCGTCCACCCCCGATCGGAGCAAGACGCGGGCGCAAGCGGTACGGGAGGCCTCACCCTCGGCCAGCGGCAGCTTCCCGCTCACCGGCTCATCGCCCCGACAACGATCCAGGAGAACCCGCGATCACGACTGGCCCACGTCACCGGAATCTCCCCCGAACCAGCCCAAAGGCCAGGCGCCATGGTCCACACGGTTAATCTATGATCACCGACGATTCCTAATCAAGTTGGTCAGCCTGGCCGGTCGCCGGGTCGACGTCGCCGTCGTCTCGGACCGCTACAACGACCATCTCCGGTTCTTCGTCATCGACCCGGCCGGCGCAACGGTGCGCACCCCGCTAACCGAGGTCACCGCAACCGACCAGAGCTTCCTCTTCAACCCCGACCGTCAGGCCGTCGACGAGGAGCACACCGCGTACGGCCTGGCCATCTGGCAACCGCGGCCCGGTGAGACGTACGCCGTCGTCACCCAGGAGGGGACGACGACCATCGCGACCGCCCGCGTCATCGAGATCGGCGGAAAGCTCGGCTACACGGACATCCAGCGGCTCACCATGCCGAGCACCTTCCCGCTGCCGGACGGGACGACCTGGTTTCCCTGCGAGGAGCCAGGCGTGCTGCCGCAACTCGAGGGCGTCGCGGTGGACCAGGCATCGGGCGTGCTCTACGCCGCGCAGGAGGACGTCGGCCTGTGGCGGCTGCAACTGCCGCTCGGGTCGAGCAGCCAACCGAAGCTCATCGACCTGGTCAAAAAGACTTCGGGATCCACGACGTCTACGACAGCGAGACCGAGGAATGCCAGCCGGTCGACCCGAACGCCAAGGGCTACGGCGGAAACCTCCTCACGGCCGACGCCGAAGGCGTCGACATCTACTACGGGCCCGGCTCGACCGGGTACGTGCTCGTGTCGAGCCAGGGCGACGACACCTTCGCTGTCTACGAGCGCCAGGGCGCGAACCAAGCGTTGGGAAACTTCCGGGTCAAGGGCGTCGGCGGCGCCGACGACATCAACGGTTCCGACGGACTCGCCGTGACGAACCGCCCTGTCGGCGGCTACCGGCAGGGTCTGCTCGTTTCGCATGACGAGCCCGAAACCGGGCCCGATGTGGACGACGAGCGCGATGCCACGAACTTCTCCTACGTCTCCTGGGGCGACATCGCCCACGCGCTGTCCCTGACCGTGAACACGCGAGCCGGGAACGACCCGCGCTTCAGCTGACCCACCCGCGTGACCGGCCTGCTCGGGGAACTCTTGAGCAGGCCGTTTCACCTACGCATTCCCTCACCGGTCCCGTGAGCGCTCCGGCCTGGGCGATGCCGCCGGCCCCAGATGCCCAGACCGCACCGGGGTTGGCCACCTTCGCGGCCGCACCGGTTCACCTTCCGGTACGCCCGACGAACGCCCGGTCAGCGCCATCGTGATCAGTCCCGACGCCAAGCCCGGTACTACAACCTGGTCACCTCCGTGATCGGTCACGAGACCACGGCGAGCGGGGCAGGCACCATCCAGGTGGCACTCCCCCGGACCTGAACCTCGCGGCCGGGTCAACGGGTCGCCGCCCCGGGCGTCGCACGCCGGGTTGCGCGCCTCGGCCGCTGGCCGGCAGCCCGCCTTTGGCTGCCGTGGACCTACTCGTCCTGCCGCCTTCCATCCGCCCCAGACCAGGTACGCGATCAGCTTGGAGGTCTGACCCCTCGCTTACGAGCCCTGCACGCTCCGCCGGCCGCGTCGCTGGCTCGAACGATCGTTCGAGAATGGCGCAGGCTGCTCTGGCCGGGTTGTGTTCCACGATGATTTCCTCCATGTGCGGCGCGGCAGGGGCCGAAAGCCGGGGTTGACCCTCTCCCAGGGAGAGGGTCGAGGCTGTTGGAGGCGCAGGTGACGGGGTTGATGCCGATCGGAGTGTTTGCGCGGGCGAGCCGCTTGTCCGTTCGAGCGCTGCGCAACTACGACCGGTTGGGTCTGCTCGTCCCGGCGTGGGTCGATCCGGGTACCGGCTACCGCCGGTACAGCGTCGACCAGTTCCCCCGAGCGGGGCTGATCCGACGGCTACGAGAGTTGGAGGTGCCGTTGCCTGAGATCGCCGAGATCCTGGCGGCCGATACCCCGGAGCAGGCACGCACCGTTATCGAGCGGCACCGGGAACGCGTGGCCGCGCGGGCGGCCCGGCTGGACGAGATCGCTGGGCGGTTGGGGGCCGTGCTGGCCGAGCCGGGGCGCGTGCCGGGCTGGCTGCACGTGTACGAACGGTGGCGCCCCGCCCAGCCCACCGCCCGTGTGCTGGTGCGTACCCCGCTGAGCGGGCTGGCCGAGGCGCTGGCGCCCGGGTTCGCGCGGCTGTTCGCCGGTCTCGCCGCGCAGGGGATCGCCCCGGCGGGGCCGGCCGGGGCCCGCTACCTCAGCGACGACCTCGACGCGGCGGTGTTGGAGGTGGAGTTGTTCGCGCCGGTGGGACGCTCGCCCCGGCCGACCGCGACGATCGCGGCCGGGGAACTGCCGGGCTGTCTGCTCGCCGCGACCGTCCATGAGGGCGGCTACGACGACATTGAGACCGCGTACCGGTCGCTGGGGCGCTGGATCGCTGAGCAGGACCGGGTACTGGCGGGCCCGGCCGAGGAGCGCTACCTCGTCCCGCCCGCGCCCGGCGTACCCACGGCCGCGCTCCGCACGGAGATCGCCTGGCCGGTCCGGCCCCCGACCAGCCAGCCCGTTCAGCAGATCAGGAAATGAAATGATCATCGAGAAGGTGGCGTTCCCCGCCGGTCAGCACTGCGAGACCACCACGCTCGGCGCCCTGCTGCGCCACGACGGCCTCGACCTGTCCGAGCCCATGCTGTTCGGCCTCGGCGAAGGTCTGGGCTTTGTCTACTGGGACGCCAAGGGCATGGACTTTCCATTCCTCGGCGGCCGCACCAAACCGACCACGGTCACCCGGACGATGGCCGACCGGCTGGGCCTGGCGCTGCACATCCAGGAGACCGCCTCACCCCGTAAGGCCTGGCAGAACGTCGCTGCCGCCCTCACCGCCGGGCGCCCGGTCGGCCTGCAACTGGACTGCTACCACCTGGAGTACTTCACCGCGAAGGTCCACTTCGGGGGCCACTTCGTCGCGATGTACGGCTACGACGACACGCACGCCTACCTGGTCGACACCGCGCAGCAGGGCGGCGCCGTGGCGACCACGCTGGCGAGCTTGGCACGGGCCCGCAACGAACGCGGACCGATGACCGCCCGCAACCTCTCCTACACCATCGCCAGCCCCACTGGCCGGCCCGATCTGGGCGACGCCATCCGGGCGGCCATCCGCAACAACGCACACGCCTTCCTCAACCCACCCATCGCCAACCTCGGCCACCGCGGCATCGCCAAGGCGGCCCGACAGGTGGCGCGGTGGCTCGACCGCTCAAGCGACCCGTCCCGCGACCTCCCGCCGGCCGCGGCGCTGATGGAACGCGGCGGGACTGGCGGCGCCCTGTTTCGCGCCATGTACCGCGACTTCCTCGCCGAATGCGCCACGATCGTCGACGACGACAACCTCCGCCTCGGTCACCAGCTGTACGCCGAGATCGCCCCGTTATGGACCGAGGTCGCCCAGCACATCACGACCGCCGGAGAAACCGGCGACCCAGACCACCTGACCCGCGCCTCGGCAATCCTCACCGAACTCGCAGACAGGGAACGCCACGCCATGCAGATCTTGACCGGGATTCGCACCGACTGATACGGCAGTCGCACTTCGTGACGTTGCCGGTCCGCCGTATGTACGAGGCGTGCTCCGACCGCGGCTGACCTCGGAACTGAGCCGAGGCAGCACGTCGAGGGGCTCAGCCCTGCCTGGCCTTGCTCGGCATCAACGCGGCGTAACGATCGACGGCCAGACGGCTCCCCGCTCAGTTGCCCGAGCGCTGCGGTCTGCCCTTGGTGCCGGGTTTGCGGATGCCGTCGAGCGCGAGTTGGAGGTGGCGTCGCCAGTCGGAGTTGCCGCCGGGCTTGAAGTACATGGTGGAGATGATGCCGCTGGCCACGACGGTGAAGTCGGCGAGGGTGAGGTCGGCGCGCACCCGACCGGTGGCGACGGCGCGGTCGATGATGCGGGTGACGGCCGCGGCGAACTCGGCCTTCTGCTGTCTGATGCGTTCCCATTCAAGGTCGCCGGAGCCCATCAGTGCCAGTTGGAAGCTGGCGTCGCCGTCGGCGGCCTCGAGGTAGTCGCGCAGGATCGTCTCGAAGGCATCGCCGGCGTCGGTGATCTGTTCGGCGGCGCGCGCGAGCTCTGCCATGCCGTGGAAACGCTCGCCGACCATCGCGGTGAGCAGCGCCTGCTTGTTGGGGAAGTGGCGGTAGAGGGTGCCCATGCCCAGGCCGGCGCGGGCGGCGATCTCCTCCATCTGGGCTTCGCGCCCCCGCCGGGCGAACAGTTCACCAGCGGCGGCCATGATCCGCTCGCGGTTTCGGCGCGCGTCGGCGCGTAGGGGTCGTTCGGTCTCAGTCATCGCTCACACGTCTCGGGCACCGCTTGACAAGCGGAATCCTAGTTCCGTAACGTGCGCCATGCCAACAGGAACCGGAGTTCCGCTTCCGGTATGCCCCAGTGCGAGGTTCGGGTTTCATGATCGTCATCACCACTCCCACCGGCCAGATCGGCCGCCAACTCCTCGACAACGTCCTCGGCAGCGAAGAGGCGATCCGGGTGATCGCGCGCGACCCGTCCCGGCTTTCCCCACGGGTGCGCGAGCGCGTCGAGATCGTGCGGGGATCAACGGATGACCTCGACGTCGTCAACGAGGCCTTCGCAGGTGCCGACACTGTGTTCTGGCTCGTGCCGCCGAACCCCTGCGCCGAGAGCATCCCCGGTCACATCCTGGACTTCGTCCGGCCGATGTGCGATGCGATCAACAACCAGGGCGTCAAGCGCGTGATCGGCGTGTCGAGCCTGGGCCGCGGGACAGCCAAGAACGCCGGGCAGATATCCGCGATCTTCGCCATGGACCATCTGATCGAAAGCATGGGTGTCAGCTACCGCTCACTGTGCCCGCCGGGGTTCATGGAGAACATGCTCTGGCAGATCGCACCGATCAAGAGCCAGGGCCTGTTCTTTTCGCCGATGTCCGGGGAGCGCAAGGTACCTATCTGCGCCACACGCGACATCGCCGCCGTCGCGGCCAATCTGCTGCTGGATGACTTCTGGAGCGGACAGGACAGCGTGCCGATCCACGGCCCCGAGGACCTGTCCCACAATGACATGGCGGAGATCATGTCGGCGGTACTGCGGCGGCCGGTTCGCTTCCAACAGGTCCCCGGCGAGGCCTACAAGGCCACCCTGACACAGCAGGGGATGACCGAGGCGTGGGCGCAGGGCATTGTCGACATGGCGACCGCGGTTGATCAGGGCATCTACAACGCCGAGCCGCGCACCCCGCAGTCCACCAGCCCTACCAGCTTCCGCCGCTGGTGCGAGGAGGTACTCAAGCCAACTGTCCTCGGTTGAGCATCACCACATGGGACTGGTCCCGTGTCAGTGTCCCCGTTCGCCGCGCCAGGAGCGGGCCGGGACATGCGAAGGTCAGCCCCATCGGCGACTCCCTCGCAAGCCCCACCATTATCAGGTGTCGTTTGCTCGGACCGTGCGGAGCAGGAAGCCGGGCAGAATGAGCTCCCGGTCGTCTGTCGACGCGGCCACGTCGATGTCCTCGACCTCCGTGTCGACCCACGCCGGCTCGGCGAAGCCCGCCCGCAGCAGCTCTTCGGTCACGCCCCAGCCCTGACCCGCCTGCAGAGCCACGGCCAGCACGAAGACGGTCGCGCCCGGCGCGGCGAGGCCGGGAAGCAGTGCGAGGTATTCGTCGACCTCGCCACCGCCGCGGCGGTTGAGGCTGTGCAGTAGCCCCGAGTCGAAGACGGAGTCGAACGGCGCTGACGGCAACGACAGGTGCGTGGCGTCCTGGACCTCGAAGTGCACCGTCAGGCCCTCGGCGGCGGCCTTGGCGCGGGCCATGTCGATCGCCACGCGCGAGATGTCGATCGCCGTCACCTCGTAGCCGCGGCGGGCGAGGGCGATCGCGAGGTCGCCCGTGCCGCAGCCGATGTCGAGCACTTTCGGGCCCTTCGCGCCGTCGTCGAGCACCCGCGCGAGTGCCGGCTGTGGACCGCCGATGTCCCAGGGCGGCCCGCCCGAGTCGGCGGTGTCGCGGTAGAGCCCGTCGTAGTCGACGTCATAGGGCTCGTCGCCGCCGACCTCGGCGTTGCCTCCGCTCACCGCAGACCCCCTCTGGAAGGCCGCCGGCAGGAACCTCGGCTCGACCAGCACGTTCACCGGCGGGTAGGAGGCGATCCTACGTCGCGACAGTGAAGTAGGCCGTACCCGAGCGCGGCCAGGTCGGCGGCGACGACGTCGAAACCCCGGCGGAGGAGGCGGTGCCGCCTTCGGCCGGTGCTGACGTGCAGGCGAGGCATGGCGGCGAGCATGCCCGGACCGGCTCTCCACCCTGAAGGTTTCCAACAACTTCGCGATCGGATCTTGTAGCTTGTTTTCGGAAACAGATACCCTCCGATGGAAGATCCACCGTCCACCTGGGAGGTACTGGACCATGCGCAAGCTGATGTCAGCGCTCGGAGCAGGGGCAATGCTGACGGCCGGTCTGTTCGTCGGCGCCGCTCCGGCGCAGGCGGCGACCTGCACCCTGGTGCAGTCCGAGATCTACAACGGGGCCAACATCATCTCCTGGGCGCAGGGCCTGGAGGGCTGCTCCGGCGACGTCTACTGGGAGATCCAGTCGGGCGACAGCGGCACCTGGCAGGTCGCGCAGAGCGGCACCACTCACTACGACAACAATGTTCAGAGCTACTACGGCGACGTCGACCTGCCGTGCTACCTGCGGGTCTACGCGAAGTTCGGCACGCAGGAGAAGCTCACGCAGCCGGCACGCAACAACAACTGCGGCGTGGGCTGAGGCGGGACGCCGGGCGGGGCACCTGTCCCCGCCCGGCTCGACCTGCTCACTCTGCACCTGACGAAACGGCCGGACCTGGCAGGTCCGGCCGTTTCGGTTGGTAGCGGGCAGGATCTAATGGTGCTCTGGTCGAGGTCAGAGCGTCATGAAGCGCTCGCTCTCCGGCCGCTGGGAGCCTGGAAGCCGGTGAGGCCGGGTGAGTCGTTCGTGGTCAAGACGATCTGGTTGAGCACCAGCCCGGCTTCACGAGGCGCCAGTGTGATCGTGTGCTCACCCGGCTTGAGCGCCAACGCGGCCCCGTTGAGGTTCGTGCTGCCGTACCAGGTCTCGAAGCCGGTCTCCGGCGAACTCTTGCCCGACTGGTATCTCCACTGGCCATCGACGAGCACATGGTAGGAGTCGGCGTCGGGGTTCGGGTTGCTCGAGTTGACGAACAGGTAGTACGTGCCACCGGTCTGGACGTCGACGGTGAAGTCGAGCCTAGGTGGTGCGCCTGCCGCGGAGCTCCCGTTGACCTTCTGCGTCGGGCCGGCCCTGAACAACGCCTCGGCCTGGGCCGCCGAGGTCGCCAGCCACTGGGCCTTCGCGCTGGCGTCGGCTGGCGGGACGACCTGCAGGCCATTACGAGCCAGCGCCCAACCGTGCGTGCCGTTGTTGCTGTCGGTCGCGTGGGCGGAGGCACTGTTCTCGAGCGCGTCGGCCGCATCAAGGACGACCAGACCGTCCTGCTCCAGGTACGGGCCGACCGGCGCACCGTCCGCCCGCCGCACCGTGACGGTCAGCACCCAGGCCTTTCCGCCACCGGCGGTGATGGAGACCTCGGCTCTTCCGACCCTGTGCCCGGTGATGCTCAGCTCACCGTCCTTGACCGCGACCGAGACGGCGGTCTCGTTGTCCGACTCCGCGGCCACCACGTCAGCCACACCCTCGACCGTGCTCGTCCGGCCCACCGACGTCTCGATCGCGGGCAGCCGGCGAAGCTCCGGCATCACGCCGGGAAGCGGCGCAACAGTCGCCCTCTGGGGTGCGGCGATGTTGTTCGGGCTCTCGGGCGGGCCGACCAGGCCGTCACCGACCGCGCCGTCGCGAGTCTCGATGATGATCCGGTCGAAGAGGATCGCCGCGTCCGAGCGGTAGACCGTCAGGTCGTGCCAGCCCGGTGTGGCCACGTCGACGGTGAAGTTCAGGGGTTCGATCTGATGCATGATGTTGAATCCCCAGGTGCTGGTGCTCGTGCCGGCGACGGAGTTGCCGCGCAGCAGGCTGGGGACCTGGTCGTCGAGCCCGACCGCCGTGCGTGCGGTTCGCGGCGTGCCGTCGTCCTCTGTGCCTTCGTTCAGCGTCGGAATTCGGTAGAAGGTCCCGGTGAACCTCCCGGTGGAGGTGAAGTAGACCCGGTATCTCAGGCGGGCGGTCGTCTCGAAGCCGGAGTCGACCCGGGGCGCGATCTCCGGGAAGCTGCCCATCGATGCGCCGCGCTGGCCCACGCCCTCAAGGGGGGCCCACCGGCTGCCGTCGGCGCCGGGCACGTTCTCGGAGAAGTGCTCGGCCTCCAGGGCCACGTATCCGTTGGCCTCCAGGTGCGCCGGCTCGGCGACACGGCGCAGATCCACGGCAGCCCGCTGCGCGTCGACCGTGAACGTCGCGACCGGGTCGCCGACCTTGGCGCCGTCTGCGGCGTTGAAGACCCGGATCGTCCCCGTCGTGGCTGGGTGGTCCTTGGCGACCGTCACCGTGATTCGTTGCTCTGTCGCGGTCGTGCCCGAGCGCTGAGAAAGGGTGATCCACGGAGCGTCCGCCTCGGCGGCCCACTCCTGCGGGCTGGCTACGTCGTCGCGGGAGAATACGTCGAAGAACCGCTTGTCGTCGGGCGCGGCCGAGCTGAAGGTCAGCGTGCCGCGGCCGGGCTCCTTGCTCCCCTCGGCGGCGGCGCCCACCGCATCGGTCGGTGTGGCCACCCGGGCATACCGGTCGTTGGTGAGCATGACGGTGCCCTCGTTCGGGAAGCCTTCGGGATGGCTGTGGCCGATGGCGTGGTCCCACTTGCCGTCGCTGATCGTGTTCCAGTAGTCCTCGTCGGTGAGGATGCGCTCACGGGCCTGCTTCGAGAGCAGCTCGTAGCTTCCCGCGCTGGCGTAGCGGCCTTGGGCGGCAGCGAGCCGGTTCTTCCAGTAGTAGCCGATCTGCTCCGCCATGTTGCGGTAGGACCGGACTCGGTGGAGCACCTGCTGATAGAACGCGGAGCGATAGCGCGGGTCGAGCTTCGCGGAGACACCGTCGAGGATTCCCACCAGCTCGTTGGACTCGTTGATGTAGCGCTGGAGCTCATCCCCGTCCGAGGTGGCGCTGAACGGGAAGACCTGACCGTTGTGGATCCTTCCTGAGCTCGCGTTGGACGAGTTGATCTCCCCCCAGAACTCGGCGCGCTTGGTGTTCTCAAGCGCATCGAATCGTTCCAGCGCGTTGGCGACGACGGCGGCGTTGTTGCCCCTCAGCCGGAAGTCTCGCTGCACGTGCTCGGTGAGGAACTTGCTCCCGATGTTCGTATCGTCATAGCCCTCGACGTCCCACGCGAGCTTGGCGAACAGGTCCAGCTTGATTTCGCCGGGCTTGATGTCTCCAACGTTGAGGATCCAGTAGCGCCCCGCACCGGAGTTCCACGCCCGGCGCAGCTGCTGCACCATCAAGGACATCGGCGTCGAGTTCAGCCACAGATAGCTCTTCGGCTCGCCCCAGTAGGAGATGTGGTAGTAGACGCCGTTCCCGCCGGACCGGGCGGCTTCGGTCCGCGTGGGCACCTGGCGCAGATAGCCCTGGTTGTCCTCGGCCCACATCAGGGTCACGTCGTCGGGGATGTGGTCCTTCAGCCCGGCGTTGTAGAGATCGTTCATCTCCTTGTAGGGGATGAACACCTGCGGCACAGCGTCGGCCTTGCCGTAGACCTCGGCGATCAGCTTGCGCTGCTCGCGAATGACGTCGGCCTCCATCTCGACCTTGTCCTTGAACCCGTACGGGTTGCCGGGTGTGAACGCCGCATCGCTGTCGTGCACACCGCGGATGCCCAGGGCAAGGATGTTCTCGAAGTCGGCGTTGGCGACCACACGCTGGCGCCAGTACTCCAGGATCGCGGGCTTGTTGATCGAATAGTTGAAGGCCGCCACGGCGTCCGAGCCCTTGATCCCGAGCGCGTCCTTGTTGCGGTTGTACCACTGTCGCCACTCGCCCTCGTTGTTGCGCAGCATCAGCTCCGCGTGGGAGGAGGATGCGACCACGCCGAACGTTGCCGCCTCGCGGGCGTTGATCGGTGTCCCCTCGTCGTACGTCCCGGTGTCGGTGACCGCGTTGAACGCCGTCGAAGCCAGGTGCATCGCCGGCCACAGCGTGTTCAGCCTCAGCCGCAGCATCAGCTCATAGACGTGCCGGTAGAAGTTGACATCAGGCGTGCCCTTGCCGGTGGGGAACTTCCTCTTCGCCCAGGCGACGGTGCGTTCTTCGTCGTTGATGAAGAATCCGCGGTATTTGACGTCCGGCCCGTCGTCGACCCGGGTCTTGCCTTTGACCTCGATGTCGTCCCGCTGCTTGACCGGCACGTCGCTGTACCAGTACCACGGCGAGACGCCGATCTCCTCGGAGATCGAGTAGATCCCGTAGATCGTCCCCCGGGCGTCACTGCCCGCGATCACCAGTGCTTTCTCGACCCCAGGGATCGGGTCCGTGATGGTCTTGGCCGCATACGCCTCCCACTTGCCCTCGATCCCGGCGGCCTCGTCGAACTTGCCGGCTCCCACGATCTCGTCGATCAGCCGGCTCTGACCGATCTGGCCGACGATGATCGCGGTCTGCTGACCCGCGGCCTCGGTCAGCAGGGCCGGCAGCTTGCTCTGGTCGGCCTTCGCCAACCGCGCTTCCTTGGCCGACTCGCCGTCGACGAACAAGCTCTGCACCGCACCGGGATCGATCGCCCCGGTCACCATGGCGACGTCCTGCCGCAGGTCCTGCACCGCGCGGCGCACCTGCGTGTAGTCCCGATCGCCGTGATCGCCGCCGTACGACGGGTCGATCAGGATCGGAGAGGTCGTCTGACCGTCAAAGATGGTGAAGTCACCCGAGGATGCGTGCGCCGGTGTCACCCCCACCGACGTCAGGGATGCGGCCAACACAATGCCGGTCACGACAGCCGCGGACCATCGCCTGGCCCGACCCGCGAATCTGCGCTCGTCGAGCTGCACACCTCGACCTCTTAGTCCGGGCTGCGACATCCCTCGCTCCTCTCGTCCGACACGTCATCGAGTGGCCGGCACGGTCGCAACGTAGGGAGCAGGCGACAACTTCTGCAAGGTGTTGCCAGAATTGCCATTGTCGTGGCTAGATGCGTTCGTGGAGCCCACCATCTTTGACGTCGCGCAAGCTGCCGGCGTGGCCGCGTCGACGGTCTCCCGGGCGTTCAACAAGCCCGGCCGGGTCAACGAAGCGACGCGACAGCGGATAGTCGCTGCCGCCGCACAGCTCGGCTACCAGCACAGACCGCAGAACCGCGCCCTTCCGGGTCCACGCCACCGCACCATCGCCATGGTGCTGTCCGACATCACCAATCCCCACTTCTTCGAGCTGATCCGCGGCGCGGAGCAGCGCGCGAAGGCGTCCGACGTCACTCTGGTGATCGTCAACGCCGAGGAATCCCGGCGCATCGAGGAAAACCAGATCCGGGACCTGGCCGGTGGCGTGGACGGGTTCGTGCTGGCCTCCAGCCGACTCGGCGACGAGGTCCTGCGCGACCTCGCCAAACTGCACCGGATCGTTCTGTTCAACCGAGAGCTGCCCGGGCTGACCAGCGTGGCGTTCGACACCGTCGCCGGCTGTCAGCAGATCCTGGAACACCTGGCCTCGCTCGGGCACCAGAGCTTCACCTACTGCGCCGGGCCACCCAACTCCTGGATGGGTGCGGCGCGCTGGGCGGCACTGAGCGCCGGGGCCGAAGCGCACGGCCTGACGGCGCACCGGATCGGTCCGTACACCCCCAACGTCGCCAACGGCGGGGCCGCCGCCGACGGAGCACTGCGCACCGGTGTGACGGCCGTCGTAGCTCACAACGACCTGCTGGCGATCGGCATCATCCGACGCCTCGCCCAGCGCGGTGTTCGAGTCCCGGCCGACATCAGTGTGATCGGGTTCGACGACATCTTCGCCGCCGATTTCGTCCATCCCTCGTTGACCACCCTGGCTGGGCCCGGCTCGCACGCCGGCCGGCTCGCGGTGGAGCTCTTGATCGAGCAGTTCGCCGCACGATCACAACGCGACGGCGAGGCGATCCGGCTGCCTACCCAGCTGGTGCTGCGCGAGTCGTCCGGCCCAGCGCGACGCCGCGCCTGAGCGGCGCGGCCGCAGCGAGCGTGCTGACCCAGCCGGCGCAACAACAACTGCGTCGGCTGACGGACGGCGGCCGCCGGGCGGGGCGACGGCAGCCGCCCCGCCCGGCGCGTCACCGCCGAGGGCGGAAGTAGTTATTGATCATGTACGCGGTGACCTGGCCGCCGATTTTCGCGCCCTCGACGTCGGCCGTCCGGGTGTGGATGCCACCCCAGATGCGGGCCTCGATGACCTCGGCGAGGGCCTGCGAGAAGCCGCTGAAGTACCGGGTGGTGCCCGAGGCTTCGCTGTAGGCGCTGAACGGGATGTCGTCCCGGCCGAAGAAGTGCTTCAGGGCCGACATGCTCGCCGCGGTGAAGCACGTGTGCCCGGACGTGTAGTCCGGGTGCGGCGGCGTGACGAGGAGCGGCATCCAGGTGGCGTCGGCCTCGGTGGCCGGGTTGCCGTCGGTGTCGGCCAGTTGGATCGCGGTGACCGGCCGCCAGAACGTCCAGGCGCCCTTCTCGTTGTAGCAGGCGGTCGTGGCGTCGGCCTCGGCGAGGTCGACCATCGCGAACATCCGCGCCGTCTGCAGGGTGTTCAGCCGCTGCGTCGTGGCGAGCTGCCGTTTGATCTCCCATTCGCCCAGGTGCCGGTCGTGCCACCAGATCGCGGCCTGCGTCTGGTCCGCGGTCCGGGTTGGACTGTCGGCCGCGCCTATCGCCTTGACCTCGTTGAAGTCCCGGGCGTACTGCTCGCTGGTGAGCGCCGGCGGGCCGGACGTGCGGAACATCGACGCGCTGGGGATGAGGAACGGTTTGAGATTCGCCACCCATGCCCCGTCGTTGGCGTTGGTCGGCGGGGTGGGCCGCCATTGGCCCGGCCCGGTGCCGACCGGCCAGGCCGTGTCGCCGAACGCGCCGTCGTTCTGCCGGGCGCTGATCATCGCGGCGGCGGTCTGGTTGCCCACTGAGATGCCGCGCCGCTTCGCGCTGCCGTTGGGGATGGCCGCCAACCATTCGTCGTACTGCGTCTGCAGCCGGGTTTGCTGGGCCGGGAACAGGGAGCTGAGCACCTGGAACGCCGCGCTGCCGACCGCCGCGTTCACCGACTCTCGGCCGTTGGTGGCCGGTGCGGTCAGGTAGGGCTGGTAGGGCCGGCCGGCGATGGCGTTGACCGCGTCGTAGATGGCGCCGTGCACCATGGCGAAGCTGCGCGCCTGGACCTGGGGTTGTTGGCCGGCCACGTCCCAGATCGCGGATTGCGCGTTGCGGTCCCAGACGATGACGGCATTTTCGGAGGTGTTCGCGTCCGCTGCCTGCGCCGGTGAGAACGCGACCGGCGACCCGGCGGCGAGGATTCCGGCGACGAACGCGCCCACGACTCTTCGGCGGGTGCGAACCTGATCTGTCATGAGTGCTCCCTCGCTGGCGTCCGGTCGGCTCATCGGCCCATCGATGTGAGTTACTGCCAGGTCGGAAGTTACCGCGCCGCCTGCAGCCTCCACAGTGGCCGAAAGGTTGGAGGAGTTGTTGTCCCGCAACTGTTCCGGGCACGGTCAACTCCGCGGCACCCGCTGTGGCCTTGCGCGACCCGCCGCGTCCCCGGTCAGCGACGGCAGTGCCCGAGATCGCCGCTGAGTGCCGGCCAGGTCGCGGCACATGACGCAACGGGAAGACTTCGCCCGCAGGAAACGGCCGAACCACGGCCGCCCCGGAACCGGCGCGCCTTACGACGAGAGCACCGCTGACGACGTCGCGAGCCGCTCAAGGACAACCCGACCGCCTGACCGCGGCGCTCATGGATGTCTGTCAACGCCTGCCCGGGGCCGACCATCGCGGGCCCGGGCACGGCGTCGAACACTGTCCTGCTCAGTCCCGGGGCCGGTCAGCTCGGGGCGCAGCGCCAGGATGACGCCCAGCGTCGCGTAGCCGAGCAGCAGGTGCCCGCCGCCGATCCAGTTCGACAGCGGCTCGCCGAAGATCACAAACGTGGGGACGGGTGACGACGGCCCAGCTCTCCGCGACCGTCGGCCACACCCGGGCAGCGCCCTTCCAACGGCCCGTGAAGAGGATCTTGAGGCCGATGACGAACATGCCGAGCATCGACAGCGGCCAGAACGCGTCGAGAATCATGATCAAGGGTGCCGAGCAGGAGGAGGTCGTCCGGGCGATCCAGACCGTGGCATCGGGCGGCGCGGTCTTCGGCGCGGCGCTCGCCCTGCGGATCGCGGAGTTCTTCGCCGCCGGCCCGCCGAGCGCCGGCACGGCCTTCCCCGAGTTGACCGCTCGGGAGCGGGAGATCCTGGAGTTGCTGGCGGCGGGGCGGTCCAACGCCCAGATCGCCCAGGCGTTGTTCCTGTCGCAGACGACGGTCCGCAACAACGTGTCCAACGGGTTCGCCAAGCTGCGGGTCGCCGACCGTGCCGAGGCGATCGTGCGGGCAAGGGAGGCCGGCCTCGGCCGCTGATCTTTCAGCTGCGCTTCCGGCTGCGCGTCGATGGATCCAATTGGCGCCCGGCCCGCTCGCCTGCTCGAGGGAATCACCGGCTGGCCGTGGGAGTTCGCCGCGGGCAGTTTCGGCGGCTGCGCCCTACGCGCAGGACACGAGCAAGTTCTGCGGTTCAGGGTCTCCTGGTCATGCCGGCGCTGCCGCACATCCCTGACAGCAGCGCCGGCATCCGGCTCGAAGGCTCGTCGGCTTACCAGATGATCGCGGCCACCACCGCACTGACGACCAGCCCGGTGACCACGGGCAGGAACAGCTTGCGGGCGAGGTCGCTCACGGACACCCCGCAGAAGGTGGCGACGGCGATCAGCGAGGACCAGATGACCAGGGTGCCGCCGCCGGTCCACGACGCGCCGTTCTGCGCGATGGCAGCGAGCGTGGCGGTGTCGACTCCGGCGTGGGGGCTGAGCGCCTCTGACAGGGAGCCGGTGAGCGGCAGGCCCGCCCACCCTGATCCGTCGAGTCCGACCGTCATGCCGGCGAGCAGGACGGCGAACATGATGACGAACGGGTTGTGCGGGATGTGCTGCTCGACGCTGCGGATCGCGTCGAACAGGAAACCGGGCGCGGTCGTCCCGTCCGCCAGCCCCATGATGCGGCCGGAGAAGTCCGAGATGCCGATGAAGACGAACCCGGCGATGGGGATGACGACGCCCATCGCCTTGAACGCGAAGGAGAGGCCGTCGACGATGTGCTCGGCGCAGCTTTCCAGGGAGCGGACGCCGTCGCTGGTCAACGCCACGGCGAGGAGCAGCAGCGCCGCCAGGCCGCCGACAAGCGGAGCCCCGGCGCCGTCGTCGACCGACACCAGGTGGGTGAATCGCCCGAGCAGCATGTAGATCAGCAGCGCGCCGAAGGAAGCGGGGACCAGCACGGCGAACACCTTGGCGCGGCGGTCGCGTCGGCCGGAAGGATCGCCGTCGAGCACGGCGTCGGTGAGTGCCGGCTGCCCGTCCGCCAGCGCCTCCCGCGGCGGCTGCTTGGTCGCCAGGGCTTGGCCGAGCTGCTCAGGTGTGCCACCCGACCCGCCGCCCGTCGCAACGGCAGGGGTGCCGCCTGCGGCGACCCCGGCGGGGGCGAGTTCGACCTGCGCCCGGCTCGCCGCCAGCTCGGCACCGGCCTCGCCGGCGGCCGCCAGGCCGGGTCGGCGACGGCGTACGGTCATCAGGTAGCTCATGCCCAGCGCGACGATCCCGACGACCCACGACAGGATCAGGGCCCGATCGGCGATCAGATCGGCCGGCACCTTGGCGCCGCTGGCCGAGAGAGCGGGCGCCACACCGATGACGTAGTCAGAGGCCAGTGCCATGCCCTGCCCGGCGATGGCGATCGCGATCGCGCCGGCCATCGGGGACAGGCCCGCTCGGATGGCGGCCGGGAGCAGGATCGCCGCGATCAACGCGAGGGTCGGCGTGGGCCAGAAGAACAGCGCGAAGACGTACGTGACGATGAACAGCACGAGGTAGGCGATCGGCCCGTTCACCATCAGCCGGCGAAACGGCGCGACCATCCGGTGTTCGGCCCCGATGGCTCGCAACGCGGCCAGCATCGCGGTGACGAGCGCGATGATGAGGAAGATGTTGAACAGCTCCGAGGCGGCCACCAGACTGGCGCGGAACACCGACGCCACTCCCCCTGGCACGCTGCCGGTGAAGGTCACGGCGGTGAGGAAGGTCGCGGCGATGGCCGGCACCACGACGTTCTTCCGGGCGACCATGACGATGATCAGTGAAGCCAGACCGGCGAGGTACACCCAGTGCGCTGGCGTCATTTCCATGGTTGTCTCCTAGCTCGCTTGCTCGGAGTGGTTGAGGGGTGTTGCCGTCGCGGCGACGCGAGTGCGTACGGCTTCGGCCCGTGGCAGCAGATGCTCCTGCGCCATCGTGCGCCCGTACGCGCGCAGCGGGCCCGTGCCCACCCGGTTGATCGGGATCGAGACGACCCGGTCCCGGAACAGGACAACGTCGACGTCGGGCAGCAGCGCGGACAGTCCGAACGCCAGCGGGAGTCCGTTCTCGAAGATCTCCGCGGCGTGGGTGCTGCCCACCAGTACGTTGAGTCCGCGCTCGGCCGCACTGGCCACCACGGCCGAGTCCGGGGCGGTCGTGCTAATGCTGAAGATGACCGTGGAGATGGTGGGGTGTTCGGCGAGCAACTGGGCGAGTTGCTTCTCGCCGAACCCGGTGTGCGGGAAGGCGTGCAGGACGACCTCGCCGAGCGGGTCGTCGAGCGCGCCGGCGAGCACCCGCATCCCGGGGGCGGTGGCGCTGTCCGTCAGCTCGGCGCACTGGCGGACGGCGCGTTCGCCGTCCAGGATGCGCCGGTCCAGGGACCGCTCCAGGCCCGTGTCGAGCCGGGCGAGCACGTCACCGACCGTGGCTACGCCCGGCAGCGGCCGGCCGACCATGACCACCAGTCCGTGCACCCCGTCGTAGGCGGGGTTGACGTAGAAGGGCCGGTGGCCGTGGAGGTGGGCCATGCCGGGGTGCAGTCCGTGGAAGGCTTCGTGGCACTCCAGCACTGCGACCCCGTAGAGGGAGAGGTAGTCGGCGAGCGCGACCCCGCCGGAACTCGCCGCATCCGCGATCGGGTGGTGCGCGACGATCGCGTCCACGCCACTGGCATGAGCGAGTTCGATGTGGTGTTCGGTGATGGTCATCGCGACCGCCAGCCGCCGCACGGTTTTGTCGGTGGCCCCCCAGACCAGGCCGGGCCGTTCGGTCACCGCCTTGCCGGGTATTCCCGAGTCCTTGCTGATCACCCACGGGTTGCGGCCTCCGTCGGAGCTGGTGATCCGGCCGCCGGTCAACCCGTCGAGGGCCGCGACCACGTCGGCCACGGTCGGACAGGTCTGCGACACCGCCTTGTTCGTCACGCGTTTCGTCCGCCTTTCCGTTGACGCCAGTGCGACACGCACTGGATCTGGTGCGGCGGAAGCAAAAAGGCTGCCACCGCTCGGATTCGGCGGTGTGCGCGAAGCACGCGCAGACCGCCAACCGCCATCGGCGACAGCTGTCGGGCTCTTCGGGACGGAAGCTCCCTCGACCGTTCGTCGGCTCTGTGTCACGACGTCCTCGTCGGCCCGTACCCGTGGGAACAGCGCTTCAGAGGTTTGTGATATATAACGGCGCTCGCCGCGGCGTGTCAAGGTCTCGACCGCGCCGTCAGACGATCACTACAGTCGCGCCATGGATCACTCAGGCAGCACACCGCCCCGGACGCCTGGAGAGCTCAAGCAGGAGATTCTGCGCGTCTACAACGCCGTGAACCAGGGCATCGCGGGCGTCGGTGTGAGCCGGCAGCGGGTCGACCTGTTGGACGACCGGATTCTCATCCTCGCCCAGCACCAGCGCGTCAAGGCGCTGGCGGCGCTGGACTCCGCGCACCGCGACATCACCCGCGAGGTGGACGTGGCGCTGCTGGACGAGGGCAAGCGGCGACTCGCCCAGGAGTTCAAGGACAAGATCGGACTTCCGGTACGGGTGGTCCTCAAGGATTACGACCCGGATACCGAGATCGCCGCGACCGTGGTGGTCCTCGAGACCCCGTTGGCTCTCGAGGAGTCCCGGCGTCACCACTAGGTGGGGGCGCCGGGTCGATCCGCACGTCGGCGCCGGCGTGCCGGGGCGGCGGCACGTCGGCGGCGACGGCGTGTTCGACCGGGGCTACCCGCCGAGTCCCAGTTCCGCGGCGTGCTTGGCGAACGCCTCCAGTGCGGCGGCGCCGACCGCCTTGTCCTGCTCGCCGTTGCCGCCGCTGACGCCGACGGCACCGACGATCTGGCCGTCGTACTCGATGGGGAACCCGCCGACGAAGATGGCGAACTTCCCGGGGTGCATGTGGCTGATCCCGAACGCCTCGTTGCCCGGCAGCGCCGGGCCGTTGGGCGGCTCGTTGAACTTGTGGGTCGCGCGCTCGTGGCCGGCCGCGGTGAACGCCTTCGCCATCGCGATCTCGACGCCGGTGAGGCGGGCACCGGGCATCCGATGCAGCGCGAGCACGTGGCCGCCGTCGTCGCAGACGCAGATCGTCTGCTTGACTCCGATCTCCTCCGCCTTCGCTCGAGCTGCGGCGAGCACGGGAAGCGCGTCGTCGAGGGTGATTCGGTAGATCCTGTGCACGTTGCCTCCTCTGCCCCACTACCGGGCGGTCCGTGCGACCAGCCTGCCCGGGCGCGGAGACCGCCAACAATGGCTAGACTGCCGCGATGCGACGGGGGTAGGTTGTGCAACCTGTCCAAGGAGTGGTCATGGCGGACCCATCGGCGGTGGCATTCGACGGCCGGCCCGACGACCCGGACCCGCAGCACCTGACGGTGGGCCGGTTGTTGCAGGAACGGTTGCTTCGTCAGGCGCGTACGGCGGGGTCCGTTGACCTGCTCGATGCGGCGGTCACCTGGTGCCTGCCGTGGGACGAGGTCCAGGCCAGTGACGACCCGCTGCCCGGGGTTGTCGTCCATGCCCGGGCCGACCAGGTCCGGTCGGCGCTGCTACCCGATCTCGGCCGGCGCAACGCCGCCGCCGTCGTCGTCGCCGGCGAGGCCGATGTTGTCGCCGGCCCGAGCTGCGGCCTGCCGGTGATCCACGTCGGCGCGCACGTCGCGTTCCGCCAGCTCAGTGAACTGGTGGCGGAGCTGGTCCTGGCCCGGGACACGCACGTCCTCCGGTACGGCCTGCGGGTGCACCGGGCGCTGGTGGAGTTGCTGTACCGCGGGGCCGGCCTGGCTGCGCTCGGGCAGCAGATGGCCCGGTTGTCGGGCTGCACGGCGGCGATCCTCGACCCGCAGTACCGGGTGCTGGCGTTCGAACGCAGCCGCGACCGGCTGTTCGAGGCGGCGGCGGTCGCGGACGCGCTGCGCGGGGAGGCGTCCGGCGGGGCCGCCGACCCGCGACCTGCCGCCCATGGTGCGGTGGGACCGGATGTCGTGGCTGCCGGGCAGCCGCACGCCGGGCCGCAGGTCCGGCGGCTGCTGATCGACGGGATCAGTGCGACCTGCGTGCTCAATCCGATCCTGCTCGGCGGTCGCCACGACGGCTGGGTGCTCATCGTGGAGTCGGCCGATCCGCCCAGCCCGCACGAGATCGCGCAGCACCGGGTGGTTGTCGAGCAGGCTGCCACCATCGTCGGTACGGAGATGCTGCGCATGCGCAGCGTCGAGCAGGCGCAGGAGCGGGCGCGGGGCGATTTCGTCCACGCGCTGCTGCACGGCCGCTTCTCCAACCAGCACGAGCTGGAAGCCCGGGCGGCGCACTACGACTTCCCGGTCGGGGCGACCTACGGCGTGGTCGTGGCGAACGGGCTCGGCTCGGTCGGCAGCCCCGACTCCCCCACCGCCCTGTTCCAGCTGGCCCGGCACGCCGCCCGGCTCGACGCCCGGCCGAACGTGCACACGTTGGCGACGGTGGTCGGCGACGTCCTGGCGGTGGTCCGGCAGGTCGACCCCGCGGGCCGTCGGGACTCGCCCGACGCGCAGGACCGGGCGCTGGCGGACTTCGCGCGCGCCCTGCAGGCGGACCTGGAACGCCGAACCCAGCGCCGGGTGGCGGTGGCGTACGGGCGCTGCGTCGGCGGCGCCGGCCGCATCTTCGACAGCTACCGGGAGGCGCGCATCGCGCTCGGGATCCGCAACCGTCTCGGCATGGACCAGGTGTGCGGCTTCCAGGACCTGCGGGTGTTCGCCGCCCTGGCGGAGCTCGCGGAGAGCCCGCAGGGGCAGGCGTTCGCCCGGGACCTGCTGGCCCCGCTGCGCGGCTCCCGCGCCGGTGGGAACGGTCTGGAGGAGGCCGTCATCGCCTACGTCGCTTCCGGCGGGAACCTCAACGCCGCCGCGCGGGAACTGCACATCCACCGCAACACGATGCTGTACAAGCTGGATCGGGCGTCGCGGCTGCTGCAGCTGGACCTGCGGGATGCCGAGCATCAGTTCGCGGTGTGGCTGGCGCACAAGCTCAACCTGCTCGCCGAGACGATGACGGCCGTCGACCGGGATCTCAGCCCGACGTAGTGGTCGGCGACGGTGCGTCGATGTCGAGCGGGGACGGGTCGGGTCCGACGAAGCTGACCACGAGCCCGATGGCGGCGACCGCCGTGCATCCGGCGAAGAGCAGCGGCAGCGCGCCGTGCGGATAGACGACGGCCACCCAGGCCGCGCCCAGCGCCGACCCACCGAAGCGCATCATGTTGAACAGTCCGAGGGCGGCGCCCGACCGGCCGGCCGGTGATCGGGTCGCGCCGGCGGCGGACGGTGTCTGGACGAGGGCCACGCCCACACCCACGGTGAGAAGCAACGCGACGAGCAACGGCGTGCTACGGCCGCCGCTGCCCGTGTAGAGCCCCACCAGCAGTTCCGCCACGCCGAGCAGGACCAGACCGGTACGCAGGATCAAGCGCGGCCTGCCGCGTTCGCTGAGCAGGCCGACGACGGGAGCCAGCACGGCCATGGCGGCGGGCAAGGCCAGCACCAGCAGGCCGGTGACGGCGGTGGCCCGCCCGAGGGTGCCCGTGACGTACAGCGGAACCGCGACGAGCGTGGCGGCGAGACAGAACATCTGGGCGGCCGCGGCCACGGCGCTGCGCAGGAACCGCGACTCGATGATGAGGCGCGGCCGGATGATGGGCGCCACAGCCTTGGTGGAGGAGATGGCGAAGACGGCCAGCAGCGCCACGCCCGCCACGGCGAGCGTGCCGGTGGCCCAGGACGGCATCAGGTGCTGCGGGACGGTGGTGGCGGCCGTCATCAGGAACGCGGCGCCGAGGGTCAACGACAGCGCACCGGGCCAGTGCAGCGCGGCGCCGTGCCCTCGGTCGTCGGGCACCAGCAGCACGGTGGTGACCAGCAGGATCGCGGCCACCGGAGCGAGGCACCAGAAGATCGCCCGCCATCCGGCGAGGTCGGCCAGCAGGCCGCCCAGCGGGGGGCCCATCGCCTGCCCGATGCCGTTGGCGGCCGCCCAGGCGCTCATCGTGCGGGTCCGCTGGCTCGGCCCGTAGATGCTGGCGAGCATGCCCATGACCGCCGGTGGGTAGGCCGCGCAGGCCATGCCCTGCAGGGCGCGCATCGCGACGAGGACGGGCAGCGACGGGGCGAGCGCCGCCCCCACCATGGCCACCGCCATCAGGGCCAGTGACGCGATGACCGTACGGCGTCGGCCGAACCGGTCACCCACCCAGCCGCTCAACGCCATGCTGGCGGCGAGGACCAGGACGAAGCTGCTCACCACGAGCACCCCGGACGACAGGGAGACGCCGAGGTCGGCGGTGATGTCGCGCAACGGCACGTTGAGCACGTTGTTGATGATGGTGCCGAGCAGCGTCGCGCCGAGCAGGGTCAGCAGGACACCGAGCCCTGCCCGCGTTCGCCCGGGCAGCGTCTCCCGGCCGGCCGGCGTGGCGAACGCGGTGCCAGCCCCCGGCCGGGTGTCCCGCACGTCCCGTCCTTCCCGTCGTATCCGCAGGTCACGTACGGTTTGAGACTGCGTCGTCACCGAGGGGCGGCGCTACGGCAGCCTGCACAATCTTTGGCCGCCGGCCTGTGCACATCGCTGGTAGACGCTGGATACGCCGCACGCGGACTCTGACCTGCAATCGACTCCCTGCAAGAGGCAGTGAGGTGGCAGATGCAGCTAATGGCGGCCCATTGGGTCTATCTCGTCGGCGTAGTCGTCATCATCGCGACGATGATCGCCCGGAAGAACATCGTGGTACCGGCCGTGGTCGCGACGTTCGCGACCGCGCTGGTCTTCTCGCACAGTGTGATCCGCGGGCTCTCCGCGGTGTTCAACGCCAGCCTCGTGGCGGCGACGGCTCTGTTCAACATCTTCCTGATCATCGCGCTCGTCACGGCGATGCTGCACTCGTTGCAGGCGATCGGCGCCGACCGAAAGATGGTCGCCCCGTTCCGAGGCGTGATGCGCAACGGCCACCTCGCGTTCTGGACGCTGGTGGTCGTCACGTACTTCATCTCGCTGTTCTTCTGGCCGACCCCGGCGGTGCCGCTGATCGGCGCGGTGCTCATCCCGGTGGCGATCCGCGCAGGTCTACGGCCGATGGCCGTCGGCCTGGTCGTGGCGATTGCCGGTCAGGGCATGGCACTCTCCTCCGACTACGTCATCCGGGTGGCGCCGGGGCTGTCGGCGAAGGCGGCGGGGGTGGACGCGAACCTCGTCGCCGACCGCGCGATGGTGCTCTCCCTCGTCGTCGGCGCCATCGCCCTCGCAGTCGCCTACCTGATGGAGTTCCGCGCGATGCGCCGACCTGATCCGGCCCTGCTCGCCGAGTGGGAGTTGACGGCGGACGGCAGCGGGCAGCGCGCGAGGGACCTGGCGGTCACCGAACGCGAGCGTGAGCTGGTCGGGGCGGGTGACCGGCCGGCCGGTGGCGGGGAGGTCCCGTCCCTGCGGGGCGGGCCACCGACGAGCGGGCACGGCGTCGCGCTGCGGGAGGAGTACGACGAGGAACCGCACGACGGCACGGACGACACGAGCGGCTACCGCGGCAACCCGCTGGTGCCGACCTTCTTCGCCATCTTCGTGCCGGTGGCGTACCTGGCGCTGATCGTGTACATGGTGGTCGCCACGTTCTCTGACAGCGTGCCCGATCTGCGGGGCGGTGACGCCGCCGCCCTGGTCGGTGGCATCGCGGCGCTCGTCGTCTTCCTGGCCGCCCTCGCCGGTGACGGCAAGGGCTTCCTGGAGAGCTCCGCGACGCACGTCGTCAACGGCCTGGTGTTCGCGTTCAAGGCCATGGGGGTCGTGCTGCCGATCGCGGGCTTCTTCTTCATCGGCAACGGCGACTTCTCCGGGCAGATCCTCGGCACCGCCGACCCGGCGAAGGGCCCCGCGCTGCTGTACGACCTGGTCACGGCCGCCGAGAACCACATCCCGCACAGCGGCTTCGTCGCTGCCTTCGGCATCCTGATCATCGGCATGATCGCGGGCCTGGAGGGGTCGGGCTTCTCCGGCCTGCCGCTGACCGGCGCGCTGGCCGGCAGCCTCGGTCCGGCTGCCGGGATCAGCGCCGGCACCCTCGCCGCCGTCGGTCAGATGGGCAACATCTGGTCCGGTGGCGGGACCCTCGTCGCCTGGTCCTCGCTCATCGCCGTCGCCGGTTTCGCCCGGGTGCCGGTGATCGCCCTCGCCCGCAGGTGTTTCATCCCGGTGGTCAGCGGGCTCGTCGCGGGGACCGTGTTCGCGGTGGTCTTCTTCGGTTAGGGCACGCCCGAGTCGATCTCGTAACGGCGGTCGTTGACGAAGTGCCGGTGATCTCGCCGCCGGCGCCGGAGCTGGGTGGTTCCGGGGTGGTGGCGGGGTCACCGGCACGCACGTTGCGGTGCGGCTGTCCCCCGCGCCCCGAAGCCGATGATTTCTGATCTTCGATCATGTGTACGTTGCGCGCTCCCCGAGAGGACGTCGAGCAAATACGCCTGGCTCGCGGAATGAGGCCAATGGTCAGCGTCCCTGATCAGCTTAGTGATCCTGAGTCGGATTGGTTTCCGGGATCGTTTCCCACCGTGGTGGGGTCGCGTGGGCGTGGAAGTGGAATCCCGCGCCCAGGGCGGCTCCGCGTGGCTGGTGGCCGGTGGTGGGTGTGCTGATCGTGTTCACGCCCTGGTGTCGGTGGGCTGCGCGGGGCAGCCTCCGGTCCGTTGGTGCGTGTCCCTCCGGACGCTTACCCGCCGAGCCGTGAGGCCGGGTGGGGGAGGGTGCCCTGCGTCGCCTGGGCGCGGGGCGTAATGGTTTGCGCCGGGTGGGGCCGGTCTTCGACCGGTCCCCCCGGTGGCTTGTCGTGATAACCGCCGACGTTTCAAGCTTGTCGACCACGGCGCGGATGACCATGTGCCCGCTGGCCTTGTCGATGACGGTCTTGGCCTGATGGGCCAGGCCGCGGGCGGCGATCCGCCGCCATGCGCCCTGGTCGCGGTCGCCCTGCCACCGGCAGGACTGGTGGGGACAGACCGCCCACTTCCAGCCTGGGGCGGTGGGGCGGTCGGGGGCCTTACAGTGCCGCAGCGGAGTCAGGCACTGCGGGCAGTGCTTCGAGGTGTTGCGGGCAGGCGTGGTGACCACGGCGATACCCGCCTCGGCGGCGAGGTGCCGCATCCGGTCGACGATCTGCCCGCGGACCTGCTGGGACAGCCGGGTGTTGAGGGTGGCGCCCATGCCCTTGGCTTCCAACGACCGCAGGTCTTCCACATAGATCACGCTCGCCCGGGAGGCGATGGCCTGGTCCACGGCCCATCTGGCGGCGGCCCACGAGAGGGCGGCGTTCAGGTTGGAGCGGCGGTCGGACACGTGGTCAATCTCGTCGCGCAAGACCGCCAGTTCGCCGACGAGGTGATGCTGCTCGTCACGGCCGGTGAGGCGTTGGTAGTGGTCGGCTTTGGCGTGCAACCGCTCGGACAGCCGCCGGAGGCGGTGCTGTTTCGCGAGGACCCCGGCGGCCCGGAACTGACCACCCGCCCCCAACGCGGTGATCCGCCCGCCCTCGTGCAGCCGCAGGGCGCCCGCGCTCAGAAGAGTGTTGAGACCCCAGTCCACGCCGAGCGCCACCGTGTGACCGGTGCGCCGGGCCTTCGGCACAGCGTGCGTGTACGCGACATCGGCGCGCACCTGCCGGCCGGTCACGCGCAGGGTGGGCAGGTGCAGCACCGCCGAGGCGGGAACCGTGGGCGGCAGGCTGATCGGACAAGCCACCCACGTCCAATCCCGATACGATCGCGGATCTGGGCGGGTGGGAAGCTGCAACCGCAGCAGTGCCCTCCTGGGGTCGGTGTCGGAGCGTTCGATGGTGGCCTGCTGCCGGTCACACGCGGCCAGCAGCAGCATCCGCGCCACCCTTGGGACGCCTTCGAGTTCGAACACGTCCACCGGCAGACGGCCATTGACGGCAAGGAACCTGGCGGCCTGCCGGGTACGGGACTTGATGACGCTGGACGGTAGATGCTGCCCGCCCGGAACCGCCTTGCGTACCTGCTCCCACTCCTGCGCGGTGCGCCGGCCCGGATCGGCCGGCCACGTCGCCAGCACCCCAGCGGTCAGACCAGCACGCCACGACGCCGAACGAAGTGCCCGCCCCGCCTGCTCCTGCGCCATCCGCACGATCCGGTCATTGACCCTCACACCCACCGGCGCGGTAACCGTCCAGCCCAAGCGTCGCAGCGCCATCCACGCGTTCGACGGAAGTTTCCGGCCACCCGCGTCGTGTCCGGAGGCCAACACCTCCACATCCGCGCAGTTCCACCGCTCCGCCAACAGGCCGGACACCATCCTCGCCACCAGATCGGCACACCAGCCGACCCGTTGCGCAAGCACGGCCTGCGACAGGACCTCACCGCTCTCCTCGTCCACCCCCGATCGGAGCACGGCCTGGGCGCAAGCGGTACGGGAGACCTCACCCTCAGCCAGCGGCAGCTTTCCGGTCACCGACTCATCGCCCCGCCATCGATCCAGGAGAACCCGCGATCACGACCGGCCCACATCACCGGAATCTCCCCCGAACCAGCCCAAAAGCGAAACGCCACGATCCACACGGCTAACCTAGGATCACCAACGATTCCTAATCAAGTTGGTCAGCCTGGGAATTGGACAAGATCGGATCGTCCTGCCGGGTAGCCGCTGGTCGATTCGGTCCTGGACGGCCTGACTTGGCCCCTGGTGGCACCCGCTCGTGGCCTGCGGATGGCCCGCCAGCTTCGACTGCCGTGACGGACGTGGCTCAGCGACGGCTACGAGATCGGCGGGCCGCCCAGACCCCGCCAACGACCGCCGCAGCTATCGGCAAGAGGCAACAGAGCGTCAGGACCAACAGCTGCCACGGCTTGACAACTACCATGGCCGAGAGGATAGGCAGCGCTCCCCAACACCGCTGTCCCTGCGGGCCTCAGTTTCGAGGGACGAAGATCACCGCCCCGGGGATGCCCGAAACGCCCGCCGATGGCTGGGAAGTAGTTACCAGCTCGTGCCCGCTCGTGCTCCCTCGGGACATCGACTACTGGCACGTGGCTGGCATGCCGCTCGTTCGCTTAATGGCCTTGCGCTGACCTGTACTGTCACTGGCGTGACTCGTGGCGACACGCTGAATTGCCCTGATCAGACGAGGACGCCTCGGTGAGCAACACACCGCACCTCGGTCCCGTTCCCCAACGCATCGCCATCGATGCGGACCTGGTGCGTCGGCTCGTCGCCGACCAGTTCCCGCAGTGGGCCCACCTCCCGGTTCAGCCGGTAGCCAACGGCGGCTGGGACAACTGGACGTTCCACCTCGGCTCCGGGATGTCGGTGCGTTTGCCCAGCGCCGCCGAGTACGCCTTGGCGGTCGACAAGGAGCACCGCTGGCTGCCGGAACTCGCCCCCCGACTCTCGCTGCCCATCCCCGTCCCACTGGCCAAAGGGGAATCCGGCGCGGGCTACCCGTACTCGTGGTCGATCTACTCCTGGCTCGACGGCGAGCCGGCGAGCGCGGACCGCATCGCCGACCCCATCCGATTCGCCATCGACCTGGCCGAGTTCCTGTCAGGATTACAGAGCATCGATCCCACCGGCGGCCCCCTCCCCGGGCTGCACAACTGGTTCCGGGGCGGCACGCTGCGCACCTACGGCCGCGAAGTCCAGTGCGCGCTCACGGCGTTGGACGGCCACGTCGACGTCGACCTGGCCGGCGAGATCTGGAAGAACGCGCTGGACGCATCCTGGGACGGTACGCAGACCTGGTTCCACGGTGACGTCGCCCAGGGAAATCTCCTGCTCAACGACGGGGAACTCGCCGCTGTCATCGACTTTGGGACGTGCGGCGTCGGCGATCCGGCCTGTGACCTGGCGATCGCCTGGACATTGTTGACCGCCGAGGGCCGGCAGGCGTTCCGAGAGCGACTGTCCGTCGACGGGGCGACGTGGGCGCGTGGGCGCGGCTGGGCCCTCTGGAAGACGCTCACCGCCTGCGCCCGGACCTTGGGCAAGGCCGACGAACAGGCCGCGATCGCACTGCGCGTCCTCGGTGAGATCTTCGCCGAGTACCTGGCGGACACCCGGCGGCAGGAGTACCAGCATTGATCACGTCGTGACGAGTCTCTGCCCCCTCCCCTGGGTAGGTGCCAAGGAGGTTTGGGGCCAGTGAGGTCCGACAGCCGCCGCTCGGTGGCCATGGGGTGGTTCATACCGGTCCGTCCGGCATGCGGCGAACATCGTTTCGCGCTATCGATATCCGTTGGCGTGGGGCGGGGGTGATGCGGCTGCCACAGTTGGCGGGATCAAATCGATCGACATCTTGACGGATGGGGCGGGATGTGACGTAGTTGATCGAGCGGTTCGGGTCGATGCCGGATGGCCCGCAGCCGTCCGCGACGTCTAGGAGGCTTATCCGTGTCTATGTCTCGCCGCCAGTTCCTGTCCCGCTCGGCCGGGGCCGGTCTCGCTGTGGCCGTGGTCGGTTCGGTCGACGCCCTGTTCACGGAGGCACCCGCGCTGGGGGTGTCCGGCCCGGAGGTCGGCTACGGCCCGCTCGTGCCTGACCCGGCCGGCATGCTCGACCTGCCGGTGGGCTTCCGCTACACGGTGCTGTCGCGCGAAGGTACCGTCCGGCCGGACGGTGGCATCGTGCCGAGCCGGTTCGACGGTATGGGCGCCTTCGCCGACGAGGCGCGCGGCACTCGCCTGGTCCGCAACCATGAGTGCTCCCCGACCGCGAAGATCACGGTCGCGGCTCCGCCGGAGCGCACGTACGACCCGGCCGCCGGGGGCGGGACCAGCACGCTCGCCGTCGACGCGTCGAGCCGCGCCGTCTCTGAGCACGTCAGCCTGGGCGGCACGGCCATCAACTGTTCCGGCGGTCGGACGCCGTGGCACACCTGGCTGACCTGTGAGGAGACCGAAGACAAGGCGGGGGCCCGCGGGTACACGAAGGACCACGGGTTCATCTTCGAGGTCGACCCGTACGACGATGCTCGCAACACCGATCCGACACCGCTGAGGGCGATGGGCCGGTTCCAGCACGAGGCGGTCGCGGTCGACCCGCGCACCGGCATCGTCTACGAGACCGAGGACGCGTTCGTGGCGCCGCTGGGCAGCTTCTACCGCTTCCTGCCGAACCGGCCGCTCGGCGGCCACGGAAGCCTGCGGGCAGGCGGCGTGCTGCAGGCCCTGCACGTCCCGGACCTGCCGGACCTGTCGGTGGTGACCGAGGCGGGCACGGCCTTCTCCGGCGTCGAGTGGCTTGACGTGCCGGACCCGCTGGCGACGACGGAGTCGGTCCGCGCCCAGGACTATCCCAAGCCGATCACCGGTGGATACAAGATCGAGGGCGCCTGGTGGGGGGAGAAGGACGGCTGCGCCTACTTCGTCTCGTCGTTCGCCCGGCGTGAGCTGGGCTCGGCCCGCGACCACGACGGACAGGTCTGGCGGTACGACCCGCGAGCCCACACGTTGCGCCTGGAGACCATCTTCACCCGTCCGACGCCGGCGCCGGAGAACCCGGAGTTCGACGCCCCGGACAATATCTGCATGTCGCCGTACGGGGGGCTGATGATGTGCGAGGACGGGATCGGGGACCAGCACATCCTTGGTACGACCGCCGACGGCGAGGTGTTCGTCTTCGCGCGTAACCGGGTCAACATCGGCACCGCAGGGCACCCGGAGTACGGCGAACTGGCCGGAGCGACGTTCTCCGCCGACGGCCGGACCATGTTCTTCAACGTCTACAACCCGGGCATCACGTACGCCGTCACCGGGCCCTGGAACCGCCGCCAGGGCTGACGCCGCAGCCACCGCGCGATGACGGGAAGACCCAGGTCACTCCGTCAGGAGCTCTGTGTACGCCGACGGTGGACCGTTCGGTACTGCGTCGGCGAGATGCCGAACCATGCGCTGAACGCCTGGCGCAGGGTTTCGCCGGAGCGGAATCCGGTCGCCTTGGCGATCGACGAGACGGCCTGGTCGGTGGTGACCAGGGCGGTGGCAGCTGCCTCCAGCCGCACTTGACGGACGAGTCGGGCTGGGGTCTGCCCGGCGTGGGCGACGAGCAGCCGGGTGAGGTGCCGTTCGCTCACACCGGCCACCGCGGCGAGCCGGGCGGTGGAGAGCTCCGTGTCGGGATTGGCCGTGACGTGGTCGAGGACGCGCCGCACCACGGCGTGCTCGGGGCGCCGGGCACGCACGAACATGCTCATCTGCGCCTGGTTGCCCGGTCGCTGCAGGTAGGTGACCATGCCCATGGCCACCCACCGAGCCAACTCGGCGCCGTGGTCGGCCTCGACGAACGCCAGGGTGAGGTCGAGCGCCGCGGTGACGCCGCCGGACGTCCACACGTGATCGTCCCGCACGAAGATCGGCGCAGGGTCGAAGCGGACCGCTGGATACGCGGCGGCCAACTCGGCCGTATGGTGCCAGTGCGTGGTTGCCCGGCGACCGTCGAGCAGCCCGGCCGCGGCTAGCACGCTCGCACCTGTGCACACCGACGCCACGCGGCTCGCGCTCCGGGCCAGCCTCTGGACCTGGGCAAGCAGGCCGCCGTCCGCGGCGGCCGCGGCGTGCCCAAGACCGCCGGAGACGACGAGGGTGTGGGTGCCGCTCACGTCCTGCAACGCCACTTGGCTGGACAGCTCCAGCCCGGAGTCACAGCGCACCGCGCCGCCGGACAGCGTGGCGAACCGCACGGCGTACGCGGGCGTCGCGCCAAGCCGGTTGGCCATGGCGAGACAGCTGGTGACGCTCGCAACGTCCACCAGCTCGATGCCGTCGTAGCCGACGACGACCACACGCCGCTCGTGCATGGTGTCATCGTAGGAGCGCGTGACGCGGTCCGGCAGGACAGGTTTTCCAGAATCTCGGACATGATGGCCGCCGCACCTGTTCCCGCAGGGTGCGCGGCGAATACGGTTCCACCTCGTGGAGCTACATCGAGCGCGCACCCTGCCAGAGCAGGCCGGGCAATGCGCTCGACCGTATCAACGCTCTCGCTGACGGATCGCGCGGCTTCGCGTGGCGTCTTTCAACACCCGCGCGTTCTACTGAAAGGGGCCACACCGAATGGGCAGGCTGGTAGTGACCGAATACATCTCCGTCGACGGCGTCGTGGAGGCACCCAGCGGCAGTGAGCAGTTCGCACGCACGGGCTGGACCGATCACTTCTCCCGCGGCCAAGAGGGCGAACAGTTCAAGGTGGACGAGACAATGGCCGCAGACGCCCAACTGCTCGGACGCGTCACATACGAGCTGTTCGCGGCATCCTGGCCGCAATACGAGGGCGAGTTCGCCGACAGATTCAACGGGATGCCGAAGTTCGTCGTCTCCTCCACGCTGAATGACCCGAAGTGGAAGAACACGACGGTTCTCAAGGGCGAGCTGGTCGAAGAGGTCACCCGGCTCAAGGGACAGTATGACGGGGACATCCTCGTGCACGGCAGCCCGCAGCTCGCTCAAGCGCTCATCGAGCACGACTTGGTCGATGCCCTGCACCTTCTCGTGTATCCGATCATCGTCGGCGCGGGCAAGCGTCTGTTCGACGGTACGAGCGAGACGAAGCGCCTGCGGCTCGCCTCGGAACGAACCTTCGGCGACGGAGTTCACCTTCTCGTCTACGAACGCGTCGGCTGAGGGTCGACCCGTAGGGAGCGTGCCTAGATGCAAATCGCGATCCTGCTGTACCCCGGCACCACCGCACTCGACGCGGTCGGTCCGTACGAGGTGCTCAGCCGCATGCCGGACGCCGATGTTCGCTTCGTGGGCACGGAAACCGGCCCGCTGCTCACCGACGGAGGTGCCCTGCTGCTCGGCGTAACACACACCCTCGCCGAGACGCCCGCACCGGAGATCGTGCTGGTGCCGGGCGGAACGACGACGCCAACCACAATGGTGGACAAGGAGGTCCTCGCCTGGCTGCGGTCCGTGCACGAGACCACGACGTGGACAGCCTCCGTGTGCAGCGGCGCGGTGATCCTGGCGGCCGCGGGAATCCTCAAGGGTCAGCCCGCGACCACGCACTGGGCCGCGATGGGACCCCTGCGGTTGATGGGCGCGACGCCCCGGCCGGACGAGCGGATCGTGCAAACCGGCAAAATCGTCACGGCGGCGGGGGTGTCCGCCGGCATTGACCTGGGGCTCTGGCTCGTCGGCGAAATCGCCGGACGAGAGCAGGCCGAGGCGATCCAACTGACGATCGAATACGACCCGCAGCCGCCGTTCGACGCCGGCCACACGAGCAAGGCGTCCGAACCGGTCCGCAAGCGTGCCAAGCAACTGCTCGACGAGCGGACGGACTTCAAACAGACGCTGGTCAAGCCGAGGATCGCCTGGAACCGACTGATCGACTTCGTGCGTACCGGCAAGTAATCCGTGCATGAGAGCGGAAGGAGATGTCATGACCGATTCGATCACCACCGAGATCCTCGAGCTCGGGCGGCGCTGGGCCGAAGCAGAGCAGCGCGCCGACGTCGAGGCGCTCGACGCGCTCGCCGTCGCCGACTTCGCGCTGGTCGGGCCACTGGGCTTCGTCCTGGACAAGCAGCAGTGGCTGGACCGGTACCGCACCGGCGACCTGATCACCGCGTCGCTGGCCTGGGACGAGGTCGCGGTGCGCTCGTACGGCGACGCGGCCGTCGCCATCGGACGTCACACTCAGCAGGCCAGCTACCGTGGGCAGCCGTCCGACGGGCAGTTCCGTGCCACGCACATCGCCGTCCGCGCGGGCGATCGGTGGCAGCTCGCCGGCGTTCAGCTCAGCCCGATCGGTGCTTTCCGACCCCCGGTAGGAACCTGACGCTATGGCCGTGCAGCTCAACCACACCATCGTGCATGCGCACGACGCCGCCGCGTCGGCGACGTTTCTGGCCGAGATCCTGGGCCGGCCAGAGCCGACCCCGTTCAGCCACTTCATGGTCGTCCAGCTCGACAACGACGTCTCGCTGGACTTCCTGGCCGTCCCCGACGTGCGACCGCAGCACTACGCGTTCCTCGTCGGCGAGTCCGACTTCGACGCGATCCTCGGCCGTATCCGCGAGCGCGGCTTGCCGTACTGGGCTGATCCTTTCCACCGGCGGGCCGGCCAGATCAACACCAACGACGGCGGTCGCGGCGTGTACTGGGAAGATCCGAACGGCCACAACCTGGAAATCATCACCCGTCCCTACGGCGACGAAGGCTGACGTTTCCCTCCCCGAGCCCAGGCGCCACCGCGACACCGGCGGCCCGGCGCGACCGTCATGCAGCAGGCGCTACCGCTCGGACTGGTCGATAGAGCCGCGTGCACGTGGGGCCCGGTCCTGCTGGGTGGCGACACTCCCCTGTCTGCCAGGCTGGACTCCGCGATCACCCTCGAACACACCCGAGTGCTAGTCACCTCTGCCGCGACGCACCCCGGATTTCGGGTGGTGCGGTAACGCAAGAGATCCCACCAGGCAGCGTATCCGTCGAGGAGAGCGCAATGAGCAAAGTAATCTGCGACCTGTCGATCTCGATCGATGGTTACTCGGCCGGGCACAACCAGACCGAGGAGCGCCCGTTCGGTGACGACGGCGGAGATGGCTGGGGCAACAAGCTGCACGCCTGGATCTTCGAAACCCCCGAGGAGAACCGCGCCGAGGTCGACCAGATGACGGCGTCCAGCGCATTCGTCATGGGGCGCAACATGTTTGGCCCCGTGCGTGGCGAGTGGGATCGGGAGTGGAAGGGCTGGTGGGGCGACAACCCGCCGTTCCACGCGCCGGTCTTCGTGCTCACCCACTACCCGCGCGACCCGCAGCCCATGGACGGCGGCACCACGTTCCACTTCGTCACCGACGGAATCGAATCCGCGTTGAGCCAGGCCCGCGAGGCGGCCGGGGACGGCGATGTGTCGATCCTGGGCGGCGCGACCACGATCAACCAGTACCTCGCCGCCGGCCTGATCGACGAGCTGCGGTTGCACATTGTGCCGTTGACGCTCGGCGGCGGCACGCGGCTCTTCGATGGCGTTCCGCCGCTGAATCTTGAGCAGGTGAAGTCGCGGGCAGCCAGCGCGGTCACGCACGTGACCTATCGCTTGCCAGCCACCGGTGGTTGACGTTCGTGCCGGATTTCGGACCGGCGCATCGAACGGCGGCCCGCCCAGGCTACGGCAGCGCCCTCACAATCAACGGTTTGGAGACCACGATGCAATCCGTCTTCCGGTTCTGCGTCCATCTCCTCGAGATGGTCGTGGCCATGCTGGTCGGCATGTTCGCGCTGGGACCACTGTGGGCGCTGGCGCTGCCGACCGGGGTCGAGCAACCGGACGTGCACACGCTCACGATGGCCACCGACATGGCCATCGGCATGGCGGTGTGGATGCGCGTACGCGGCCACGGTTGGGCCGGCATCGGCGAGATGACCACCGCGATGTACGCGCCGTTCATCGTGCTGCTCGTGCCGTACTGGTTCGGCGCCGTCTCCGCCAGTGTCGTCATGACCGGCGGCCACGTGCTGATGGGGATCGCGATGGTCGCGGTCATGCTGCGGCGGCGGTCGGAGTACACGCACCGCGGGCACCGGCTGCCGCGCGTCGTGGTACGGATCGCCGCGGTGGTGCTGGCGCTGGCGGTACTCCCGGTGTCGGTCGGCGCGGCGGTCGCCACGGTGAACACACGAAGCGTGTACGCGCCGGCGCCCTCCCCGGGCGCTCCGGCGCCGGCATCACGTCCCTTCGACCCGACGCTGCCGATCGCGGTCGTGGTGCTCGGCGCCGAGGGGGCGAACGTTGCGGACGCGCTCGGACCGTTCGAGGTGCTGGCCGTCACGGGGCGCTTCAACGTTCTCACCGCCGCCCCGACCCCGGCGCCGGTCACCCTGACCGGCGGTCTGGACCTGGTGCCCGATGTCACGTTCGAGTCCCTGGCGACCCGGCTCGGCGGCCGTGCCGCGGACGTGATCGTGGTGCCTGCCATGCCGCGCACCGACGAGCCGGCGGTGCTCGACTTCCTCCGGCGGCAGGCCGACGGCGGCGCGCTGATGCTCAGCGTGTGCTGGGGCGGCGGCGTCGCCGCGGCGGCCGGGGTACTCGACGGGCACACCGCGACGTCGCACTGGTACTACCTGGACGGCCTGGAGAAGAGCTTCTCTGAGGTGCGGTGGCAGCGCGGCGTCCGCTACGTCGACGACGGTCAGGTGATCAGCACGGCTGGCGTGCTCTCCGGCATCGACGGCACGCTGCGGGTGATCGAGCGCCTGGCCGGCACGCCGGTGGCCTCCGCCGCGGCAGAGGCCGTGGGCTGGCGCCACTACTCCCCCGGAACGCCGCTGCCGATTCCCGTGCAGCGCTTCGGTGCCGGCGACGCGATCGCCGCGCTGAACCTGTCGTACCGCTGGGACGCGCCGACGGCCGGGGTCCTGCTGACGGAGGGCGTCGGTGAGCTCGAGCTCGCCTCGGTGTTCGTCACCTACACCGAGGCCGTCTACGCCGCCCGGACGCTCGCGGTGTCGCCGGGGACCCCGACCGTCCACTCCCGGCACGGGCTGACGTTCGTGCCCCGCGCGATGCTTGCGGACGCACCACAGCTGGACCGGCTGCTGGTGCCCGGCGCAGCGGCCGCCGCCCGGCATGACGCGCCCACGACGCACGACCTCCGGCCGACGTATCTGCACGCGGCACCCGGTTTCGCCTTCGACGGGCCGCTGCGCGACATCGCGGTCAACGTCGATGTCGCCTCGGCGGCGTGGCGGGCCAAACTGCTGGAGTACCCCGCCGGAGACATCACGCTCACTGGCCGTGGCTGGCCCTGGGAACGCACCCTCCGCCCGGTCGTCCTGGCGCTGGCCGGCCTAGCCCTGCTCGCCGGTGGGGTGGTCGTCCAGCGGCGCTGGGCACGCCGGCCGGTGCAAAAGGACGCCCATCGCGCTCCGGCCACCGCGTGACGAACGGTGGGTGTTGGCTGGGCGAAGCAGGGTGACGGGGCGGTCAGGTTAGTGGGGGCGACTGAATGAGGGGACCTTCCATCGCGCAATTTGCACCACTCACCGCATTGTGTGGGCCGCTCACAGTTCGAACGGCATAGATGGGGGCCGCGTGATGACGCCGGGGAGAAGGATGCGCGATACCGCCTGACGTATCCGATGCAGCAGGTCAAGGAGGAACAGCATGCCCCCCACTGCGGATTTTCCGGCCAATGACCTCACGGAGCCGGACCAGCCAGATGCTGGCGCCCCCACCGGCTCGCGATTCACCCCGTCCCGCCGAACCGTCCTCAAGGCTGGCGCGGGTGCCGTACTGGCAGCGGCTTTCACTCAAGCGGCTGCGCCGGGTGCCCGTGCCGGCAGCCCCCATCCGGGCGGCGACACCCGCGTCGACACCGGAACCGACTTCGCTGTCGCACCGTCCCCGGACGGGCGCATGCTCGCGTTCGACATGCTTGGCGTGCTGTGGGTCGTCTCCGCCTCCGGCGGCACCGCGCGCCGCCTGACGTCGGACCTGTACGACATCGCCCAGCCGGACTGGTCCCCCGACGGGTCCACGATCGTGTTCCAGTCGTACCGGGATGGAGTGTTCAACCTGTGGGCGATCCACCCCGACGGGTCAGGCATCACCCAACTGACGAAGGGCCCGTTCGACCACCGCGAACCGAGGTACAGCCCCGACGGGCGTCGCATCGCCTACTCGTCCGACGAGGGCGGCTCGTACGGCATCCATGTGCTCGACCTCGCCACCGGCTCCACCCGGGCCCTGGCCGAGACTGCGGCCGAGGAGTACGAGCCGGCTTGGTCACCGGACGGGTCTCGCATCGCATTCGTCGTAGCGGACACCCGCATCGACGTCGTCGAGGTCGCCACCGGCGCCCGCACCACCGCGGTCACCGTACCGGCCGGGCAGGTGCTCCACCAGCCGTCGTTCCTGCCGAACGGAACCGACATCGCCTACCACCTGCTCAACGCGGGCCGCAACGAGCTGGCCTCGACGGCAGGCACCTTGGTCACCGGTGAGGAGGTGTTCCCTTTCCAGGCCAGGTTCACGGCCGACGGCCGGTACCACTACACCTCGGCCGGCCAGATCCGCACGCGTCGCCTCGGCTCGGCCACCGCCGGGACCGTCGGATTCACCGCAGCGCTGACAGCCACGGTCGCGAACTACCGCAAGGCCACCCGGGTGTTCGACGCACCCGGCACCTTTCCTGTCATTGGCATCGGTTCCCCGGCGGTGTCCCCGGACGGGACCATGGTCGCGTTCCGCGCCGTGAACGACATCTACCTGATGCGGGTCGGGGAGAAGCCGGTACCCCTGTTCGGGGACCGCTGGTGGAAGGCCGACCCGGACTTCTCGCCGGACGGTCAGCAGTTGGCCTACGTCAGCGACCGGACCGGCACCCTGAACATCTGGGTCCGGGACCTGAGCTCCGGGGTCGACCGGCAGCTGACCTTCCTGACCGAGTCCGCGGCCCTTTCGGTGCGGTGGTCGCCAAGCGGTGAGGAGATCGCCTATCTCGACCAGGATGGCGCTCTGTGGGTACTGGACCTGTCCACCGGAGACGTGCAGCAGGTCTTCGGCGCGACGTTCGAGCCGGGCCGGCCCACGTGGTCCCCAGACGGAAGGATGATCGCCCTGGCGGCCGTCGTCCCCTACTCGCGCCGCTACCGGGAGGGCCTGTCCAAGATCCTCGTGGTCGACCGTGCGACGGGCGCCGGCAGGTACGTCGACCCCGCCCCGCACCGGTCGCTGCAGACCCGCGGTGACGACGGGCCGGTCTGGTCCCCGGACGGGACGATGCTCGCATTCGCGATGGAGTCGCTGATCTGGGTGCTCCCGGTCGACCGGAGCGGACGCCCGACCGGGCCGGCACGCCAGGTCACGAGGGAATTGTCCGACGCACCCATCTGGGCGGGTGGCTCGTCCACGCTTATGTACCTGTCGGGCGGTCAGCTGAAGACGGTCCGGGTCGACGGCGGGGCCAGCCGGACGATCCCGGTCCAGCTGCGCTGGCGCAACGACCCCGGCCCGGACCAGGTCGTGATCCACGCAGGCCGGATGTGGGACGGGTCGTCCGCGACAGTGGCCCGCGATGTCGACATCATCGTGCGGGGCCAGCGGATCGTCGCGGTGGAACCGCACCGCGAGGGCCGCAGCGGCAGCCTCGTCGACGCCAGCGACCGGTTCGTCATGCCCGGACTGATCGACATCCACCACCACCGCGAGATGCAGGGCTACGCGTACGGGTCGCGGCAGGGGCCGCTGTGGCTCGCGCTCGGCATCACCACGACCCGCTCACCCGGCTCCCCGGCCTACCACATGGTCGAGGAACGCGAATCGGTGCAGTCCGGCGCCCGGCTAGCGCCGCGCTATCTGGCCACCGGCGAGGCCGTGGACGGCCCTCGCATCTACTACAACTTCATGCGCCCGACATTCACCCACGCCCAACTGGCGCTCGAGCTGGAACGGGCGGCCAAGCTCGACTACGACCTGATGAAGTGCTACGTGCGGCTACCGGTCGTGTGGCACAAGGAGGTCATCCAGTGGGCGCACCGGCAGGGCAAGCCGGTCACGTCGCACTACCACTACCCGGCGATCGCCATGGGCGGCGACGGAACGGAGCACGTCGGCGCGACGAACCGGTTCGGCTACTCCCGGACCGTCACGAACGTCGGGTCGGCGTACTCCGACGTTATCGCCATGTTCAACGCGTCGAAGATGGCCCGCACTCCAACTCTGTTCGTGTCGTCGACCCTGTACCGGGAGGACACCTCTCTCGTCACCGACGAACGAGTCCGGCGACTCTACCCGAACTGGCGGATGGAGAAGCTGCAGGCGTCGGTCACGTCTGCGCAGACGACGGACCAGACCGCCACCCGGCAGAACCTTGCCAACCAAGTCGCGCAGCTGGTCGAGATGGTCCGTGGCGGCGGCGTCGTCACCGCCGGGACCGACGCCCCGATCGATCACCTGGCCATCAGCCTGCACATGAACATGCGGGCCATGGTGAAGTACGGGCTCACGCCGCTGGAGACCCTGACCAGCGCAACGTCGACGTCGGGTGATTTCCTCGGGCAGCCGATCGGCCGAATCGGCAAGGGCATGCTGGCGGACCTGGCCATCGTCGACGGCGACCCGCTGACTCGGATCGAAAATGCCGCGAACGTCACCGCGGTCGTCGTGGGTGGACGGCATCACACCGTCGCAGACCTGATCGCCCCCTACCCGACCTCCACGACGACCAATCAGCCGCCGTCGACGGCATCAGCGCACAAGGGCAAGGTTAAGCAGCGCGTACCCGCACACGCCAGCACGGCCGCGTACTGGTGGAACGCTCCGGAGGAACTCGAACGGGCCCGAGTCTCCTGCAACCACGACCACTAGACCGAGCCGCTTTATGGAACCGCGTCCCGGATCGGCCCGGGGCGCGGTTCCGTCACGCATCCCGGAAGACCCTGCTGCGGCCGCTTGTCGGCAGGCGAGAACCGCTCATCGCCCAGTGGGAGCCGTTCATCTCAATTGCAATACCGGACGTCGGTGCGTTACCGCGAAAGCATTTAGCGTGGCTTATGCGTTGGCAATCAGATCAACGGCCGGCGATCCCGGCGCCTGACTGCCGAAAGCATGGTCCCTGCTCGACCGGTCGCCTCGGGACCCTTCCTGCCCGGCCAAGCGCCGTGATGCAGAACTCACTGAGGGAGTCATTCCTGTTGACATCCTCCCGGCCCTGAAG
>NZ_JBUEGB010000064.1:0-38194 GCF_054963695.1 Micromonospora sp. RTBAU3-60
ACAGCCGCTGGCCCGGACGTCCTCACCGCGCAGCCGGTCGGTGACGCGGCTCGTACGCTTCGCTGGGTGCTCGCCCACATGACGAGCGAGACCATCCGGCATGCCGGTCACGCCGACATCCTGCGGGAGCTTACCGACGGCGTCACCGGTCGGTAAGAAATCGCGACTCGGGGCCGCACCCCATCCGGCAGCGTCGTCGAGCGCTCGGAGACCACCGGCCCGACCGGTCGGCCAAGTGACGGTGAGGAACGTACTGATCTGCCGCGGGCCGCGCGTTACGCAGCGTGACTCAACGTTGGTGGGCTGCCCCTTGACTATGCCGATGTGAGTGTGCTGGCTCGGGGGCCCAACGAGCCGCAGGTGCGGATACGATCTCGCGGATTCACCGGATGTTGAGGAGCCGCACGTCGTGGATGCCGTTGAGTTCCGTCTCGGCGATCATCTGTTGGTGTCCTGCGAACCGCATCGCGCCGAGGTGGTGGGGGCTGACCGGTTTTATGTCTACGTGCGCTGGCCGTGGCGCCGGCCGGATCCTGAGTCGGCGTTCTGGTGGGACGGGACGCGTGCGTTCGCCCGCGATCCGGAGCACCGTGACTTCGACCAGCTCTGGCGGCTTGACCCGCCGCCTGCTGAGCTGCAAGAGGGTGATTTCTGCAAGGTCTTGATCCCGCCTACCGAGGTCGTCGTCACGTGGGCCGCTCATTTCGATCCGCCGAAGGATATGGGCTGGCTTCCCCGTCCTACCGGAGCGCTGAACGTTGTTCCGGCCTTCGGGGAGTGGCATCCGGATGGAGAAGACGAAGAAGAGTCCGGTGAGGGTTTGTACCTCGACGACGTCGAGCCGCTGGAAATCGAGCGCTTGGGCCAGCTGCCCTGAGAGCTCGCGCGTAACGAGCTGACGTTCACGGATCTGCCGCCGAGCTTGCGCGGCAGCCTGCAGAGGCGGTCACGCGGCGTGACGCGTACGTAGGCTGCCCGCTGCGCGCGCTCGTGCCGATGAGCGGATGTGGCTGAGAGAGCGCTTGTCGCTTCGGCGGGAGATGTGGCGGGTCTCTGGCGGTTTCTGTTCTGTCGCATCAGCGAGCGAACGGCCGGAGGCATCCGCGGAGCCCGGAATCCTGGGATTGTCCTCGTGTGTCGGTCGCAATCCACTATGGCCTTGGAGCTGACCCCAGAGGAGAGCGACCTACTGGTCGCCGGGCTCGGCGTGGCAGGTGACAGGGTGGACCGGGGCGCTGGCCGGGGCGGCCAGGTGGACGCGAGCCGCCATCTTAGAGACCACCGTGGAACTGCGGCCGCCGTTGCCGACGGCCACCGACCTGGTCGCCCGGACCTTGGACGCCCTGGGTACCCGGACCACCGAGTTGCGGGCCATGGTCGGCAGCGCCGCCATGAACTTGAACCCTGCCGTCGTCACGGTGACGCTGTCGGAAGATGGCGGGAGGGTGATCGCCACCGTCCGTGGCGTGGCCAAGGAGGGCCTGATCCGACAGCGGGCGGGCGAGAAGGCGGCACGCCGGGTCGCGGAGCAGCTGACGGGCTCGTTTGTGGTTCGAGGTCGGGACGGGCATCCTCATGCGGTGGAGTGGACGGACGACCTGAGTGTGCGCCTTGCTCGCGGAACCTCGGTGCGCGCTCTTGTCGCGTATCTGCGTGCGGCCGATGAGGAGGAGACGCGCCGTCGCGATGTCCTTGCCGTCCTGACCGGGCGGTTCGCGCTGCCGTTCGATGATGCACGGCTGGCGATGGACCGTGTCGAGGGCGGAATCGTTCGTGCCGCGTCCGGCAACCCTGCCAACGAGCCGGACCCAGTCAAAGACCCGTTGGCGTGGACCTCCTACAGGCTCGAACTCGGACTGCCCGTCGGCGATGATGCTCCTGGATTATTGCCGGAGCAGCAGGCGTCGGCGCAGGCTCTGCTGGAGCGCGCGAGGCGTGGCCAGCCAACGCACGGCACCGAAGACGTCGCCGTAGCGCTCGAGGTCGCACGCTTGGCAGTCGCGTCCCAGGAGCCGGATCGGACGCGCTTTCACCTCCTCCTGGAAGCAGCGACGTCACTATCGGTCGCCGCCGAAGCGTGCATCGCCGGGTTGGGGCGGCAGCCTTGCGCCCTGGAGGGTTCCCAGGAGTGGGTCGACGGTGTCGCCCTCGCTGCAGCTGCTCGCCAGGTCACCGCGGCGTTCGCTGCCCAGCCCGACCCGGAACTCGAGGAGCGTGGCCTCGCACTGGTGGGACGCATCGTCACCCGCCTGCTGGGCCAATGCCACGCCTTCGTCGGACGAGCGATGATCGACTCAGCCCGCTGCATCCAGCGAAATGGCGATCCCGACCGGGCCGCCACCCGCGCCGAGGCCGTATTGGCCGACTTCGCGGCTCTGCTCGACCGGTTCGAGGTCGACGCTCCCTTCGACGAGCACATCATCGCCCTTGAGTACCTGCTGGACGCCGTCGAGCTCATCACCGAGGTGAGAGGCAACTCCACCGAACTCGACGCTCTACGCAACCAGACCAAGCACGTACTCGACCGCTCGTTGACGGACTGAACCCAACCGGTACCAGCAACAACGGATTTCCGGTCACGAGGCCGGGACGCTGGCCGACCGCATCCACCGCACGGCGGCGTGGTCAGCGACACGGAAGGTCATCACCGTCATCACGTGTCCACCGCCTGGCACGGACATGCCGCCGAGTGTGCGCGTAGCCGAATTGAGGGCGTTGGTCGCAGTCTCTGCTGGTTTTCGGCACGGGAGCGACTCCCTGAGACCGAACGCTAAGATCGCCGGATGCTGTTCAAGGCGGACCTGGGTAAGCGGGTCGACAACCTGGTCGGCGCGGTGGACGGGCGCGACGACAAGCGGTTCTTCGCGGCCCTGCGGGGCATCGTGGGCGCCACGCCGAAGGCGCGCCCTGACGAGGTCGACGCGGCCCTGGCCAGGTTGACGTCGGTGCTCGCCGAGATCCCGCTCGGGATGGGCGGCGACCTGGCCCAGATTGCCAGCAGCATGGCGGACTACGGCACCGACGCGGCGGTGGTGGTGCCGACGCTCGTCAGGCGGGCCACCACCGCGATGGAGCAGGCGGCACGCTTCGCCGAGTTGTACGGTGCGGCGTTCGGGGATCTGCCCGACCCCGATGATGCGGAGCAGATCGGCCCGACGATCGAGCGGTTCGTCGAGACGGCGCCCAACCGGGGGATGGCCCAGCCGGACGCCTATAACCTGGTGCAGGCGTGGTTCTCCGGCGGCAAGTGGGTTCAGCCGGTGCTGTACCTCTCGCAGCGCAAGGACGTGCGGGCCATGCTGCCCGAGCGACCGCGGCTCACCGCCGCCATCGACACCACGCGTGAGCACATCGGCACCGCGCATTGGTTGTACGGGCTACTGCTTGTCCTAGACGACGAACCGCTGGTCGTGCTGCACCGCGCGACCCGACGCGGCTATCGGGTGACGATAAGCGGCATCGGCGACAACTTTCAGCTGCACACGCTCCTCGCCGCCGCCCTGATCGGCGACGAGGCGCAGGGCCTGGTGCCCGGTCAACGGCCAAGCGCCGCGGAGATCGCAGCGGCCTCCGACGGCGAGGACCTGACACCGGCAGGCGGCATTCGAGGCAACTTCAACCTGGTCGACGCCCATGGCGAATGGATCTGGAACGAGGGCCGCCCCGCGGACATCCCGAAGCTGGAAGGGAAGCGAGTCGTCGTCATCGATCCGCCGCCGTACCCGCGGAGCTGGAATGCCGGCCGGCCATACCCGTTGATGCGTCCGACGGTAACCGTGGATGGCATGCTGCCGGCCGATGAGGCCGCGCATTGGCTCGATCTGGTCAAACCTTCGCAGGGCGGGTAGGCCCTCACACGGTTCTGGCCTGACAGCGCCATGAACCCTCGCAGGGGTGGCTGGCTCCACGGGCACCGACGCCCGCCAGTTGAGCTGCCGAGTCTGTGCCGTCTCAAATGATCGAGGCTTCGCCTCTGCCGCCGACCGGGCGTCACGCTACGTGACACGTGAGAGGCGGCGTCCGGTGCGCGGTCGTGCCGACGTGAGTGCATTCGTGGCTGGTTGTAATGGCCAGCGCCCGCGGCGGCCCTGCCGGTGATCCCTCACGGCAGGCTTCGGAACGGCGCAGTGTTTCAGACGCAGACCCAGCAATACAGGTGTGCCCGGTCGGCACGGGCTTCTCGGGCCAACATCGCGAACTCGCGGAGAAGATCCTTCAAGGCGTCTATGTCCTCTTGCTGGACACACCCAGTCGTCTCGGCCCACGGCGCCGCAACCGCTGTCAACTCCTCGGCAGTTGCCCTGGCGAGTGCATCGCGCAGCTTATCGTTGAGGGACAGGACCAACTGGTGGTCATTATTCAGTGTGGCAATGACGCGCAGAAGCGGCGCCCGTTCACAGATCGCGTTGAGGCTGACGCCGGTCAGCAGCGACTCGACGTCGACGAGACGAAGCGGGTCGAGCCCTTTCAGTTCCAAGACCAAGAGTTCGCCGTCCGGCCCGTCCTCGATCATGGACGCCGCCTCGTCATCTGAGGCGGCAACGAAGTAGTCATAGAGCACGCCCATTGGTCGATCATGGCAGGTCACGCGTGCATCCGCTCATGCCGCTGGTCGCTATGCCGTCGAATCCGCTGCAGGACGGTCGACTCTGCCGGTACACCGTGCGCCCACCCGGACGACCTCATTGAGCTCCGTACCGCCTTCGGCGTGGATGACGCTGGCGAATCGGCTCTGGGCTGGGCAGGGGTGCCCTCTACGCTCGGGTCGCTTCCAGCCACGAACCCCACTCAAGTTCGAAGAGGCGGTTCCCCTGGCAGGTAGGTGCCTGCGCCGTGGCGCTCAGACAGTCGGTACCGGGAAGCCAGAACGGCAGCCGAGACATCGGTCAGCTCATTGCGGAGACCCGGCTCGTCGTGACAGAATGTCTCGCGGATGCGCCATTCTGCACGGTCGCAGTGGCTTGGCTCGCTCATGTAGTGGTCCTGGTTGATGGGTTCGAATCCCGGCGCATTCATTCATTCATGTCGGAAGACCGCTCCCGCGCCTCGGGCGTAAGGGAGCTGTCTTCTTTTTGACGCACCCGTCCGCACTTCCGTTGCGGCGCCTAGCATGGCCGATGGGGCTGTCGTCGGGGTGCGAGGTGGGGGACGTGAGTATCGCCGTCGTCCGGAAACCATCGCCGGATAGCGATCCTTCGCAATCCACAACGGCGCAGGTCGAGGTGCTGCGGCATTTCCGCATCATCAAGGACGGCTCGGTGCTCGACCTTGGCCACTCCGGTGAGCGACTGGTGGCGTACCTCGCCTTGGAGGACCGGTCCCGGACCCGCGACCAGGTGGCTGCCGCACTCTGGGCGGAGGCCACGCAGCCCCAGGCTGCAGCGAGCCTGCGGCGGGCCTTATCCATCGTTCGACGGCGGGTGCCGGGGTTGGTCCGGCGGGAGACGAACAGGCTCAGCCTCTCCGCGGAGGTGGCCGTCGATGCGCGGGTTCAGCGGGGGTTGATCGACGCCATCACCATCGGCGAGAAGAACACAGCCGACGGCCACGAATTGCGCCTGCTGCGCGAGGACCTCCTACCGGACTGGGACGAGCTCTGGCTCTCGGCCGCTCGTCAGGAATTGCGGCTGCTGCGCCTGCTCAGCATCGAGGCCATCGCCGCAGCGCAACTGGCCGAGCAGCGGCCGGGGGCGGCGTTGGCGATCGTGCTGCTTGCCGTCCGGGATGAGCCGCTGCGTGAGAGCGCGCACCGGCTGGTGATTCAGGCCCACCTTGCTCAGGGCAACCAGGTCGAGGCCGCTCACCAGTACCTGCGCTACCGGAACCTGCTCTGGGAGAACCTCCGGCTGCTGCCGAGTCCCGGGATGGAAGCCCTCGTTCAACCCCTCAGGTGCGAAGCACTGCTTCCGCAATAGATCCTGTGCAGTGGCGCACGCCCATCGATCAAGGTCACCGTTTCGGCCCACGAATCTGCCAGCTGCGGTAGACGTTTGTCCGGGCCACCCTGGCGATCTGGACAGAATCCTTCCCCGCATGTCCCTGGCGGCCCCCAGTGGAGGCTCGCGTACCCGTCACGAACCACCGCACGACGGACATCAATCACGTCGACGTCACGTTCGCGTCACGCGGGCGGGTCGTTCCGCGGGCGCTGCCGCATACAGGATCGGCCTGGCGCACATAGCGACGTGGAGGACTCCGATGGCGGTGCAGACCACCTATCCGGGCGTGTACATCGTCGAGCAGATGACGAGCTCGCATGCCATTGCCGGTGTCTCGACATCGGTCACCGCTTTCGTCGGGGCGGCTCGCAAGGGGACGCCCGACGTGCCAACACCAATCGACAGCTACGCCGACTTTGTCCGCCAATTCGGCGACCCGATCGACAACGGCGACAATCCCATGGGTCACTGCGTCGCGCACTTCTTCGCGAACGGGGGCAGTCAGGCCATCGTGGTTCGCGCGCTGGCCGCGAACGCTCTGGCGGCCAAGCTGGCTCTTCCGGCCGTCAACGGCATCACTGTGACGCTGACTGCCCGTAGCCGCGGTGCCTGGGCCAACGGGACGGGCACCGGCGCTGCCCAGAATGGCGTCTTCGTCGAGGTGGCACCCGCCGCCATTAACCCCAGCGACCGGTTCACTCTCGTGGTCACGAACTGGGCCCTCGGCACCGGCTCGGCCACCCTGGTCGCGCGGGAGACGTGGCCCGAGCTGTCGATGTCGCCGGGCAATCCGCGGTACGTAGCAGATGTGCTGGCTGGCAGCGCCCTCGTCATCGCGCAGGTGAGCGGCGCTGAGACCGGCGCCGCGGCTGCCGGCCGGTCCGAGGGCAGCAAGGACCTCTCCGCCGGAGTCACCGGTCTGCCGGGCCGGACGCTGCGCATCTCCGTCGACATGGGGCCCGCGGTCGACCACGTGCTCTGGCCAGACGAGGACCCAGCCGACTCGCACGATGTGGACGACCTGATCACGTTCATCAACGCAGCAACGAACGGCTTCCCGGTCACGGCGTCGAAGAGCTCGGGCAAGCTCGTGCTTACCAGCAAGACCACTGGCCCGGACAGCGCGGTCGTCGTCGGCCTGAGCGGCGCCGGCGATGCAAGCAGCATGCTTGGGCTGGGCGTAGCCGCGGGCGGCAAGGAGATCTCCGGCAGTGCCGCCGACCGTCCGGCGGCCGCGGCGGCCAAGGGGCTCGCCGGCGGCATCGACGGCTCGGCGGTGGGGGCCGACAGCATCGTCAGCCCCGCCGAGGGGCAGGGCATGAAGGCGCTCGACGTGCTGAACTTTCCCCGGTTCAACCTGCTCTGCCTGCCCGGCGTTACGACCGCGAACGTCGACGAGGTGAACACGGCACTGGCCTACTGCGCGGAACAGAACGCCTTCCTGCTGGTCGACCCGGATTCGAGCGTCACCAAAGCGAACGCCGCCGGCAAGGCGGCCCTGTTCGCCGCTCAAGGTGCGCACGGCGCCCTGTACTGGCCGCGGCTCATCACCGCGGATTCCACCCACGCCGGACTGCCGCCCTGCGGCGCCGTCGCCGGTGTGATGGCCAGAACCGATGGGGTGCGCGGCGTGTGGAAGGCGCCGGCCGGGCTGACGGCTGGAGTAGCGGGCGCCATCGGCGTCGCCTACCCCACCAGCGACCCGGTTTCCGGCGTGCTCAACCCGTTCGGCATCAACGTGCTGCGCAGCTTTCCCGGAGCGGGCCTGGTCGTCTGGGGCGCGCGAACCCTGGCCGGCTCCGACTTGCGCGGAGACCCCTTCAAATACGTGCCGCTTCGCCGCCTCACCGACTTCATCGAAGCGAGCCTCTACCTCGGTACCCAGTTCGCCGTCTTCGAACCGAACGACCCCGTGCTGTGGGGCCAACTGCGCCTTGCGGTGACCGGATTCATGCGCGGGCTGTTCCGGCAGGGGGCCTTCCAGCAGTCGGAGAGCCACGCCGAGTCCGACAGCTTCTTCGTGACCTGCGACAGCACCGTCAACCCGCAGACGGAAATCGACCTGGGCCGGGTCAACGTCGTGGTCGGATTCGCTCCGCTCAAACCCGCCGAGTTTGTCGTAGTCACCATCACGCACATCGTCAACGGAGAGGGCTGAGCCGGCGATGGCCGAATTCACCGTCAATCCCACTCGTTACGACCCGTACAAGACACACATGTTCCGAATCAAGTGGGACAAGGTCTATGTCGCCGGTCTCTCCAAGATGGGACCGCTCACCCGCAGCACCGCGCCGGTGTCACACCGCGTCGGTGGCGACCCGTCGCACGATCGCCGCAGCCCGGGCCTGACGACGTACACGTCGGTGCAGTTCGATCGCGGCGTCACGCACGACCCCGCGTTCGAGGACTGGGCCAACAAGGTCTCCAGCTTCACCGCCCCGGGCATTTCGCTGCCGGACTTCCGCAAGGACGTCACGGTCGACGTCTTCAACGAGGCCAACCAGTTGGTGCTCAGCTACCACCTCTACCGGTGCTGGGTCTCGGAGTACACCGCTCTGCCCGCGCTTGACGCGGCCACCGCGGCCGTAGCGATCCAGTCGATCAAGATCGAGCTCGAAGGGTGGGAACGGGACACCTCCGTGAAGGAGCCCAAGGAGCTGGTGATCTAGGCCGCGGTGCCGGCCGGCCATCGCTGGATGGTGTAACTCGCCGTGGAAGAGAGGGGTCCGGTGGTGACGCCCGACGTCGTGATGCGGCTGCCGCGCACGCTTGCCGCGCCGCCGCGGATGGTGCTGCTGCGCCTGCTCGAGGACGCCGCGAGTGAGCTGGAGGAGGCGCTGGTGCTGCTGACGGCCTGCGGCGTCCCGGAATGCGCCCACCTTCCGATCGGAGTGATCGACCGTTTGCTCCTCGCCGCGCACCGCGCCGTGGTCGGACGCGATCTGGAGGTGGTGGTGGAGTGTCTGGCGTGCAGAACCCTGAACGAGTTGCCGCTGGGTGCCGCCGACGTGCCGGCGTACGCACCGCGCTGGGCCTGGTGTGGCCCCGGCGCAGGCGTGCGCGAACCGACCGGTGCTGACCTGCTGGGCCTGCCGGACGATCCCGATGCAGCAGCGAGCGAACTGCTGCGGCGCTGCACAGCAGGGCCGACCGAGGCTGTCGACATCCCCCGCACCCACGCCGCTCTGGACCGTGCCGAGCAGTCGCTGTGCGGTGAGGTGCGCGTGGCCTGTATCCAGTGCGAGCAGACGGTCGTGCACCACGTCGACGTGCAGCAACTCGTCGTGGCAGCCGTCGCCCGGGCTGTCGCCCACGTGGACATCGAGGTCCACCTCATCGCCTCCCGCTACGGATGGGACCTCGGCACCATCGAAGCTCTGCCGGAAAGGCGGCGGGTCCGGCTCGCTGCGCTGGCTGCCGGAGCGGCGCGATGACCCTACCTGAGCCCACGCTCCGGCCAAATCACAGCTCGCCGGCGCATCCGCCCGACACGGCGCGGCGAGCATCGGCGGCGACGCCGGGGGTCCCTGCGCAACCGGGGATCGCGGCGACGCCGTCGTCCGCAGCACAGGTGATACGAGGCGGCGGCGCCGGGCACGACGTCCCCGTATCGGCTCGGGCACTGGCCGCCCGCGGCCGTCGTTCGTCGACGTCCTCCGCGGTCGCCCCGATCGCCCTGGACAGGTACAGCCGCTCACTCGCAGACAATGGTGCCGAACCGCTGGTGAGCCAAGCCGATTGGGACATCGCCGGCGAGCCCAATCCGCGCCCGCCGATGACAGAACGATCAACTCCTGGGACCACCCAGCGTCTCTCAGGCCGGCCCGGCTCCGGCGAGGTGACCGCCGGCTCGCGCGGGGCCGCCGCGCTGCCGGTGCACACCGACCCGATCAGTCCAGCGGCAGGGATACCTTCCACCGCACGAGCGGCCAGGGACGCACGGGTTCGCCACCCCAGCAGGGTGGAGGTCGTCAAGGCGCTATCGGCGACCCTCGATGCCTATGCCGTGGCCGGTGGTGCCGCGGCGGATCGGCGAAGCCGCCGCCTCAGCCCCGACCTGAGCCACCACCTCGAGCGCGGACCGGGGGCCCGTCCGGCTGCCGGACGGGAAGGCGAACAGTCCCGCGGCGGTGACCCGCCGCTGGCATTACGTGCGGGCCGCCCGCCTGTGAGTCACGGCGACCTCGGCGACGGCGCCGGGCACGGTCCGCACCCGATGGACCGTGCCCGAGGCGAGACGATGCAGACTCCGGGACCGGACGTGAACGTCGTAGGACAACGGACCCAGCAGGCAGCGGTGCCGGCCCAGCCGGGCGGCCAGGCCGAACCGCATCCGGATCTGACCGCCGTACATCACGCCGGGCTGCCGGCGCACCCGCCGGTCACGATCGGCGAGATCCATGTGCACCAGGCGGCTCCCGTCCAGGCACCACCCGACCCCTTGAGCCTGCTCTCGCCCTACGCCGGCGGGCTCACCGCGCGCCGGGGCCCCTGGGCCAATCCGGCTGGTGCCCGATGAGCGTCCTTCCCGCACCCGCACCGGTACTGACCGGCGTCGACGAGGTGCTGGTCGCCATGACCCGGGACGTGGTGGGCAGCAGCATCGGAGTCAGCACCGGACCGCTCGACCGGCCGAAGGACACCACCGCCCGGCTGAACTGGTTCCTCTACCGGGTCACGCCGGCGCCGGCGCTGATCAACATGGAGCCACCGCAGACCGGCTGGACCACCCGCCGGGGACGCCCGCCCCTTGCGCTAACGCTGCACTACCTGCTATCCGCCGACCCTGGCGAGCTGAATGCCACGGGCAACGAGGTGCCGCCGGCCCACAACGCGCTGACCGCCGTGATGATGCTGCTGCACGAACGCGCGGTGCTGGGCCCGGACACGCTGATCACGTCCAGCCCGGCCAAGACGGTCAGCCAGGTCGTGGCCAACGCCTTCGACGGCCTCGTCGAGCCGTTGCGGATCACGATGGACACGGTGCCCCTGGAGACCATCACCGGGCTGTGGGCCAGCGGCCTGAAGTCGCTTCGGCTGTCCGTGGCCTACCAAGTGAGCCTCGTGATCGTGCCGTCGCCGGTGCCCTTCTCGCCCGGTCCGCCCGTGCAGGAGCGCCGGATCGCGGTCAGTCCATCCGCCGGACCCCGGATCGCCGGTGTCGCGCCCGTCGCGGCCTCGTTCGGCGATCAGATTTCGGTCGCGGTGACCGGGCTCGGCGGGCAGGTCACCGTCACCCTGTCCCGAGCCGTTGGCGACCCGGACGATCCCACCGACGGCCGGCCCGACCCTGCCACCACGCACAGCACCGGGCCGTGGGCGTTGACCGCTCACCCCACCGCGGCTGGCCTGACCGTGATGCTGCCGAACGCGGAACTGGTGCCCGGCCGCCGGGCGCTGGACGTCACCAACCTGGCCTCGGGCCTGCCTGCCGGAACGGCCGGAGCCGGGCTGACGGTGGCCCCCGCTGTTCGCGGCGCCGGCGCACCACTGCAGCCGGGACAGCAGGCCACGCTCACGGTGGCGCACGTGCTGCCCGAGGGCCGGGTCGCCTTCGGCGGCGTGGCGGTGCCGTACACGCGGATCAACCCGACCACGGTGACCGTGATGGTGCCAGCGGGCGTGGCGGCGTTCGCCGGTCGCCGGATCCCGGTCAGCGTCGAGTCCGGCACGGTCACCGGCCGCCCCCTGCTGCTGGCGGTGGCGCCATGATGCAGGAGCTGCGTCCTCCGGGCGTCCGCACCGGAACCCCGTCCCGTGCGGCGACTCCGGCCGCGCCGGACAGCGTCACCAGAGCGGAAGCTGCGGTCGAGGCAGTGGTACCGGCGGACCTGACCCTCGGCTACCTCAAGCTGCTTCGGGACGCCTTCGAGCGGCTGATGCGCCAGTACCGCCAGATCTGGGACCACGCGGGGGGCCATCCGGAGATGCTGACCGCAGCCGGTATCGGGCTTCGCCCGACTGCTGCCGCGAGGACGGTCCACGAGCCGGTGGACCTCTTCCCGAAGCTGGGCCTGTCGCAGAGCGCAGAGGCCATGATCGCCGCAGCATGGTGGGCGGTGGCCGACCCGCAGTTGGCAGCGGCGTTCGGGTGGGTCCACGACGACGCTTCTCGCCGCTACCCGAGCCTGTCGGCGCTCAGGCTGCTGCTCGAGCCCGATGGACTGTTCATCCCGCTGGCGCTGCCGCAGGACTCCGGTCCGGTCGCGATCGGCCTGCTGCAGCCGGTCGCCGACGCCGCCGCGCCGGTGCGCCTGACTGAAACTGCCGCGCTGTTGGTCGACGGCTGGCGGCCGCCCGCCGAACCGCCGGTCCCGCTGCCCGCCCGGCTGCGCTCGACGGCCGACCAGGCCTGCCTGCTGATCGCCGCCGGGAACCGGCTCAGCCTGCGGTGCGCGGACGCCGACGATGGCCCCGTGCTTGCCCGGGCCATCGCCGCGCGGCTGGACCGGGCGCTCGATGACGGTAGCGAAAGGCCACCCGCGCAGACCCGGCTGCTGGAGCGGCTCGGCCTCGTGCTGCCCTGGTCAGCCGACGAGACGTCCGGGGCCGTGCTGCGGCTGACCGCGCCGGGCGCTCCGTCCGCACCCGGATGGCAGGTGCTGGACGTCGCCGCGATCGATTCGGCGGGTGTGGCCAAGGCCTGGCGTCGGGTGCTGGGATCGGCCGGTCTGGACACCCGCGCCGCCGGCCAACTCTCGGCCCGCATGCGGCTGACCGAAGCAACCATCCAGTCCCTGCATGCGACCGCCCAGGCGGCTGCCGATGTACAACGTCGTCACCTCACCCTGGACGATCTGCACGCGGCCGTACGGCGGCATCCGCAGCACACGCTTAACGGGATGGCCCGGCTCGTTCCACCGTCCCTGCGGCTCGACGACCTGGTGCTGCCGGACGCCACCCGGGCCGGGCTCCGCGACCTGCTGGCGCACGCGCGGCACAGCGACGAGGCGCTGACGGCCTTGCCGGGGGCCGGCGTGCGCGGCCGGGGTGTCGCCGTGCTCCTGCACGGCCCGAGCGGCACCGGCAAGACGGCGGCCACCGAGGCGGTCGCCGCCGAGCTGGATCGCGACCTGTGGATCGTTGACCTGGCCCAGCTGGTGAGCAAGTGGTTGGGGGAGACCTCCCGCAACCTGGACCGGGTGTTGACTGAGGCCGCGCGGGCCGGGGCCGTCCTGCTGTTCGACGAGGCGGAGGGTCTGTTCGGCCGCCGTGCCGAGGTGAACGACGCCCGCGACCGCTACGCGAACCTCGAAATTGACCACCTGCTGCAGCGGATCGAGCTGCACGAGGGCCTGGTGGTGCTGACCAGTAACCGGCCTGCCGCACTGGACGACGGGTTCCAGCGGCGGCTGCGGCTGTCGGTGCGCTTCGAACTGCCCGATCACGTCGCGCGGCAAGCGATCTGGGCGGCGCTGTTGCCCTCCGAGCGGCTCGGCGAAGGCGTGGATCTCGACGACGTGGCCGGCGCCGAGCTGTCCCCGTCGTCGATCCGGGCCGCCGCTCTCGCGGCGCTGGTCTTCGCGACTGACGACGTCCGGGCGGCTGGGCAGACGCAGCCGCGCATCGAGGCCGTCCATCTACATCGGGCCGTGCAGCGCGAACTGGAAAAGAGCGGCCGGACCTGGGCCCCCGCGGCAGTCGCCGCCGCGGCTGATTCCCGAGGAGGTAACCGATGACGAGTTCCACGGGCGGCCCGCCGATCCCTCGGCTGGACGTCGACGTCGACAGCGCACCCAACCCTGGCCTGATTCGTCCCACCATCGAGGCCGCGCTCGCCGGCCGGGCCCTGCCCGCCGGGCCGGAAACTGCCCTCGCGCAGGCTGTCGCGCACGCCGTCGCCGCATCGACCACCACCGCTGGAGGTCCTTCCCGATGCTGATGCGCGGCATGCTGATCTCGTTCTCCGATCCGAACATCGGGTTGGTGCCGACGGCCGTCCCATTCCAGTACAACCCCGCAGAGATCACCCGGACGATCACGGTGGCCGCCGGCGTTCCGGGCGGTCCAGCGCTGCGGGTATCGAACGCCCCGGTCGAGGCGTACACGCTCAAGATCGAGCTGGACGCCGTGGACGCGGTGGACAAGCCGATCAGCGGCCTGATGGGCGTGCAGCCCATGCTCGCGACCATCGAGGCGATGATGGAGCCGGCCGACAAGCTCGGCGTGCTCGGTGCCGTCGGCGGTACCTTGAGCGGTGCGGTGTCCGCGCTGACCGGCGGCAGTGCCAGCGGCGGACCCATCCCCGCGCCGTCGCTGCCACTGGTCGTCCTGGCCTGGAGCCTGACCCGCATCGTGCCGGTGCGGATCACCAGCTTCAGCGCCCACGAGACCGGCTTCAACGCAGGACTCTTGCCGGTGCAGGCCTCAGTCGATCTCGGTCTGACCGTGCTGCGGCCGTCCGACCTGGACAGCGGGCTGAAGATGGCCGGCTTCCTCGCCCAGGCCTACCAGGCCGCCCGCAGCACCCTGGCCGTCGCCGGGGTCGCCCAAGGTGTGGAGCTGATGCTATGACCGCCTCCCGATACGCCGGTCAGGCAACGATCAGCGTGCCCCAGGACGACGGATCGACCCGACCAATGGGCGTTCCGCGGGTCGCCGCCGCGCTTCCCGCTGCCATCACCTACCAGGTGCGCGACGGCGATCGAATCGATCTCCTGGCGGCGGCCGGGCTGGGCGACAGCACCGGCTGGTGGCGGATCGCCGACAGCAACCCCTACGCCGACGCGCTGCGCGCCACCGAGCCCGGCACCGTTCTTGCGATACCGGCTGAGTGACGGCCGTGCGGGTGACGAAGCGAGCCACCACCGGGCCGACCCGGCCGTGGCCGGCATGGGCGGGCAGGGCGGGCAGGTGACCGAGCGATGAGCGACACGTCCGTGGCCGTCTCCCTTGACGGCCAGCCGCTGCCCTCCTCGGTGCTGGACCGTGTGCAGAGCGTCGACGTCAACGAGGCGATGGGCGCGCAGACCCAGGTCAGCATCGTGGTCTCGGCGCGCGTGGACGACACCAGCAACTGGAGCAGCCCGCTGGATTCGCTGATCGCCCCGTTCGCGAAGTTTGAGATCGCGATGACCCGCGGCAAGGACTCGCTGGTAGTGCCGTCCCGCGCCACCAGCGCCAGTTGGTCCCTGCAGGCCGGCGCGCTGTCCACCCTGACCATCGCCGGGCTGGACGCAAGCGCAGACCTCGACCGCGAGGAGCACGACAAGCCGTGGGGCGGGGTCAGCGACGCCGGCATCGCCAGATCGCTGCTCAGTCCGATCTGCACCCCGCAGGTCGGCACCACGCCGCAGCCCGACGGGACCGACACGTTCACCCGGCATCAACGCGGCACGGACTGGAGTTTCCTACGCACGCTCGCCTCCCGCAACGATTTCGACGTCTACGTGACCAGCGAACAAGGCCGGCTCATCGGCGTCTTCGACCGCATCGACCCGCTGGCCGAGCCCCAGGCGTCGCTTGACCTGGGCTACGGCTCGCTCGGTGGCACCACGTCCGTGAGTGTGCAGCTCGTGGCTGGGCAGAAGGTGCAGCTCACGTACAGCGCCGAGGGACAGGCCGAGCAGCAGGTCGCCACAAACGACGGCACCGGTAACGCCATGGGCTCGATCTCGCTGGGCGGCGCGACCACGGTGCTGCGGGACGAGCACGACCTGCCGGGCCGCCTGCCTCCGGACACCGCGGCGCGGGTGCTGGCCGAGAGTTCCGCCTTCGGCGCGAACCTGTCGGTGACGCTGTCGGCGCCGTCCATGCCGCTGGTGCGGGCTCGCCGCACGGTGACCGTCCGCGGGCTGGGGTCGCTGATCTCCGGCCTGTGGCTGGTGAAGTCGGTCCGGCACACGATCACGCCCGGCGGCCATACCCAGGCGTTGTCGCTGACCCGCAACGCGCTGGGCGACAGCTTCAGCTCCGGCGGCGTCCCCGGAAAGCTCGGCGCCGCGGTCAGCACGGCGGTGTCGCTGTGACCGACACGTCGATCGGCAGGGTGGACAAACCGTGATGGAGGGAGGCGGGCATGCCTGACCGGTACTGGGGCAAGTTCGAAGGGGTCGTCGTCGACAACGACGATCCGTCCGGCCTGTGCCGGCTGGACGTCCAGGTGCCATCCGTGCTCAGCCAGTCCACCGGCTGGTGCCGGCCATCACTGCCGTACGCGGGTAACGGCTCCGGCTTCGCGCTGGTGCCGCCCGTGGGCGCCACCGTGTGGGTGGAGTGGCCCGGCGGCGACCTCGGCAAGCCGCCGGTGTGGTCGGGTGCGGCCTGGACGTCAGGCAACGGCATCGACGGGGCCGGACCCGGGAAGATCTTGCTGGTCAGCCCAAAGGGGCACCGGGTTGAAATCTCGGACGACGACCAGTCGATCACCCTGAAGGCCGCCGGCGGGGCCTCGCTCACTATCAACGCCGACGGCATCGTGCTGGACAACGGGCAGGGCGCCACGGTCGAACTGACCGGCGGCACGGTGGCCCTCAACGGCGAGTCGTTCAAGGTCGGCTGATGGGCGACCCCGTGCTCACGAGCGCCTCGACGATCACCTGCCCGCACGGTGGCCAGGGTTCGATCTTGCCCGGCCAGACCACGGCATCCGCCGCAAGCGCGATCTGCACAAAGGAGGACCGGGTAACCATCGCCGGCTGCGGGTTCACCGTCGGGCCCAACCCGAGCCCGTGCGTCTCCGTGGAGTGGAAGACCGCCGTGTCGTCGGTTACCGCGGGCGGCACCGAGATCCTCACGATCGGCAGCACGGGCATCTGCATGAGCGCGGCCAACGTCCCGCAGGGCCCGGTCGTCCTGATCCCCGCGCAGGTGGCGGTGACGGCCCAATGATCCCCGCTGGAAGTCCAGGCTCCGGGAAGCCGGCAATGCCTGCGCGGCAGCCGTGGCGGCTGGGCACCGCGCGACGGTTGTCGCCCGGCGACTCCTTCGAGCACCTCGACGACCTTGTCCGCGCCGTCCTGCTCACCGGCGCCGGGGAACGACTCCACCGGCCGGGCTTCGGTGCGGGCCTGGGCGCGTCGACATTGTTCGAGCCGCTTTCCGATGCCCTCGGCGCGACCGTCGCGGCCCGCGCGCGCGGCAGCCTGACCGACGCGCTCGGTGACCGCATCCAGGTGATCGACGTGGTGGTGACCGTGGAGAACAACACCCTCTCTGCAGCCGTGACCTATCGGCCGCTGCCCGCCGGCACCAGCCGAAGCCTCACCCTGACTCTGCCGGGGGCGGCCCCATGAGCAGTCCCGACCAGTACACCCTGCCCGCTCAGCCGGTGGCCCCGCCCGTCGAGCGGCCCCGGGCGCTGTTCGACGGCACCGGCGGCGTGATCGGCCTGCGCGCGGCAACCACCCGCCTCGACGGTCCCTCCCGCCTCCTCGACGTCTGGCTCTACGGCGACCCACCCCCATCACACGCCGACCCGTCAAGGTGGATGTTGCGGCCCGCGCCAGGGGCGCCCCGACCCATGATCACGGCGGTGACCATCGTTCCCGCCGGTACAGACGCCGACGGCACCCCTGTTCCATCGCATTTCACGCTCACCCTGGACGGTGCCCTGCCCGGCCGGGGCGTCTACCAGCTGCGGCTGGACCCCGCCGGTCTCGACGTCGATCCGCTCCGGATCCATCTGCCGGTGCGGCTGCGGCCCGAGTGCGGGGACATCGCGGACTGCGTCGAAGCCCCGCCACCACGGCCGGCCCTGACCCCGCCCGACTACGACACCCTCGCGCGCGACTATCCCGCGCTGCGGGACATGCTCATCGAACGGCTGCGGTTCCTCGACCCGGCCGCGGATCTGTCGGCACCGGACCTGGTCCTCACCACGCTGGAACTCTTTGCCCACCTCGGCGATCTGCTGCACTACCGCCTGGACCGGGTCACCACCGAGGGCTGGCTGTCCACCGCGCGCCGCCGCGCCAGCGTTCTGCGGCACGCCCGAGCTGTGGACTACCCGGTGTATCCCGCGATCAGCGCGCGTACCACGGTGCAGGTCGTGGTCCGGCGGCGACCGGGCGGCGACCCGGCAGCGACCGTACTGCCCGGGGACCTGGCCACCGACGCGCCCAGCAGCGCCACCCAGATCAGCAGCGCAGCAACCTGCTTCACCCTCGACAGCGCCGCCCCGGTGACCGTGCTGAGCAGCTACGCCGAGGTTGCCCTCTACGACTGGACCGAGCGCGACGCCACTCTCACCGTCGGAGCCACCAGCGCCGTCCTGGTCCGGCCACCCACGGCGTCAATAGCGGGGGACTGGCTCGTACCCGGGGCCCTGCTCGCCTTCGAAGTGGTCGCCGTCGACGACACCACCCGCCAACGCGACTGGGCCACGGGAACGCAGGAAACCGCGGCGGACGACTGGCCCCGACAACCCCTCGCCAGCCAACCGGCCCAGGTGGTGTCGGTCACCGCGGTGACCCCCTTCACCGACCCGCTCAGCCCGGGCCTGAGCCTGATCCGCGTTTTCTGGGGCAGACATGAGGCACTGACCATGCCGGTGCCATGCAGCATCGACACCGGCGCCGACCACCAGGCCGGCGCGCGGGTAGGCGTCGCACGGCTCGGCCTGTTCCCCGCCCACCACGGCCTTGTGGTGGACGGCCCGGCCACCCTCGTGCCGGTGGACCGGCTCACCGGGTTGCCGGCGGACCCGGCAGTCGACGAGGTCGCCGACTACATGATGGTCGCCGCCGGTCCCGAAGCCGCGCCCGGACTCGCGCACACGCCCGGCGGGCGGCCCTGGCAGCTTGACGTCACCGTGACCCTGCCCAACGGCACCCGGGTGCACGCCGAACGGGTGACCAGCATGCTGCGAGCAGCCCCGGCCGGGTTCAGCGTCGTGGTCGACCCGGACGACGAGTTGCCCGCAACGCTGCGCTTCCGCACCGGTGCACTCGGCCTCGCACCCCCGGCGGGCAGTGTCGTCTCAGCCCGGTATCAAATCGGCGCTGGACCCGCGGGCAACGTCGCGGCCAACGTCACCCACCGGCTGGCCCGCAGTACGACCGCCGCCGGTGTGCCGTGCGACTGGCTGGACGTGTGCGACGCCGATGGCGTTGCCGTCACCGCCCGCAACCTGACGCCCGGCTTAGGCGGTGCCCACGCCACACCGCTGGACGACGTGCGACGCGACGCTCCGCAGGCCTACTCCGCCGTCCCCCGCCGCGCCGTGCTGACCGGGGACCTGCCGGGCTTCGCCGTGCAGGTGCCGGGCGTGCGGCGAGCCTCGGCACGCCGCTCCTGGTGCGGCTCCTGGCCCGTCGCGGTGGTGGCCTACGAGCCGCCTGCCCCCGACCCGGCCGAATCGGCCCGGGTCGCCACCCAGGTCCAGTCGGCGCTCGACACGGTACGAATGGCCGGCACCGAGGTGGTGAGCCTGGTGGCCACACCGGTCGGGATCCTGATCGCCCTCACGGTCTGCCTGTATCCCGGCTCGGACCCTGGCGCCAGCCGGGCCGCGATACTGGCTGCCCTACGACCCGGAACTGCGCAGGCACCCGGGCTGTTCGCGCCCGGCACCGGCCGAATGGGCGCCGACGTCTATCTGTCGGCGGTGGTCGCGGCGGTCGCGGCACTGCCCCAGGTCGACGCCGTCGCCGTCACCGAGGCCCGCCGCTTGACCGATCCCGCCGGGACGCTTCAATCCGTGCTGCCGATGGGCCCGACCGAGGTCGCAGTCTGCGACGACAATCCCGACGCACCCGACCGCGGCCGAATCCTGCTCACCCTGGAGGGTGGCCGATGATCGAGCCAAAGCCCCTCGTTCCGCTGCCCGACCCGCTGCCCGGCCTGCTCAGACTGCGCCGCCGCCTCGCCGACCGCACGGCGCTGCGCGACGATCTGCTGGCCCGGCTTGCCGCCATCCCCCGGACCGACGCCCCACCCACCGGCGGGGTCCTCGGAGGCGTGCTCGATATCGCCGGTGACCCGACCCTGGTCACACTCGCCGAGCTGTGGTCACGAGTGGCCGACGGAGTCGGCGCCTACACCGAACTGGCCGCGGGCGAGCTGTACCTGCGCACCGCGCAGGAATGGACCGACCTGCGCCGCGTGGTCGACCTCGTCGGCCACCGGCCGGCGCAACGAACGGCCGCCCACGGATTCATCCGGGCCGAAATCGCGCCAGGCACCTCACCGATGCTGCCCGCCAGAACCCAGGTGCAAGCGCCCGGCACACCCCAGCACGACGCCCAGACCTACGAGGTGGCCGTCGACACCCAGCTACGCACGGAGTGGCACGGCCTTACCCTCACCGCCGTCCCGGTTCCCAAAGCCCCACCCGGCAACCAGATCCGGTTCCTGGTCGACCCAGGGTTCCAGCCGCCCGACCGGGTTGTCCTCGTGTCCGAAGGCGCCGCCGCGCCGTTCCCCATGGCCTGGCAGGAATGGCTGGCGTGGATGATCGCGCTGATGACCGGCACACCCTTCTACGGGTCCACCGGCCAGGCCGTCCGCGGCATTGCCCGGGTCACCAAGCGGGCCAGCGACCTCGGCGCCACCCTGCTGGACTTCGACCGCTCGCTCGCGCCACTGCTGCCGCAGGCTGCCGAAACCAGCTATGCCGCCTACCGCCTGCGAGCTGAACTAACCCTCGCCCACCGGCTGGACACCCTGGCCTATGTCTCCGGCGACGCCGCCAAGACCGTGACCGCCCCCTACCCCGCCAGCGAGCAGGCTCAGCCCTGGGACACGAATTCCGTCCTGGTCACCGACGCCTCCCAGGTCAGCATCGGACAAACACTGATCCTGTACGCCGGGTCCGGCGGCTGCATGGTCACCACCGTCGACTCGATCACCCCGATGGACCGGCACGTGGCTCCAGGAACCATCAAGCGGGTAGCCCGGATCGGCCTGGCGCATCCGCTGCTCAACTCGCTGCGCACAGCCGGCTTGACGGTACTGCTCACCGACGACCGGCACGTGGCCCAGCACTACGAACTGCCAGACCTCACCCCAGCCGGGACCACGGCCCGGCTGCACCCGCGGTTGGTTCAGCTGCCGCAACGGCTCGCGGTGCAGACAGTCGGCCCCGACGGGCGGATCGGCTGGGAGCTGACCGGCTGCACCACCAGCGCCCTGGACGCGTCGGACGACCCCGGCGGTCAGCTGATCTCACTCACCGATCCGCGCGCCGGCACGATCAGCCGGGGCGCCGCCTCGGGCAACATCGCGGCCATCCGACACGGCGCGACAAAGAGAGAAGAACTCACCCTCAACACCCCGGCGGCGACCGCAGGCAGCCCATCCCTGGGCGGCGCCACAGCGATCATCACCGGCCCCGTGACCGGCGACCTCAGCGCCGACGGCACGGTCACCAGCAGCCTGGTCATCGACGTCGCAGGCGTCCGATACGACGAAGTCCCCAGCCTGTACGGACGCGCACCCGGAGACCTCGTCTACACCACGCGGCTGGCCGCTGACGGTCGGCTCGTGGTCACCTTTGGTAACGGCGTGGCCGGCGCGCTGCCCCGCGGAGGTGTCACGGCCACCTGGCGGACCGGCGGTGGCCTGGGCGGCGAGATCACCAGCGCAGAGATCAACACCTTGGTCAGCAGCGTCAACGGCATCCGCAAGATCGCCGGCGTCGGCGTGCTCACGGGTGCCGCCGATCAGGAAGACTCGCACCGAATGCAACGGGCGGCCGGCGCCCGGATCCGCGCCCTGGACCGAGCCGTCGGGCTGGCGGACCTGAGCGACCTCGCGCTCAACGTCCCCGGCACCACCCACAGCGTGGCCTGGCGAGGCTCCGGACCACCCGGATGCCCGTGCGGCCGCTCCGGTCTGCACGTCGCCGTCCTACGGATGACCGCGCACGGTGTCCGCCCGCCCGTTCCGGCCGAGCTGCTGGCCCTCAGCGGCTTCCTCGACGCCCGCCGGGACACCACCATCCCGCTGTGCATCTGCGCGGCTGTGAGCAGCGCCATCACGATCAAAGCGACCGTGCTGGGCGACCCCCGGCGGCTGGCGGCCGCGATCGCCGCCGACGTCGAGGCCACCCTGCTCAACGACGCCGGCCCCCTGGCTGCCCTCCCGCGTGAGCTGGGCGTGCCGCTGGACGGCAGCGACGTGATCGCCGTCGCGCAGCCGGTGAACGGTGTCCTCGGGATCACCGGCCTGGAACTGACCGGCGGGCTCACCGCCCCGACGCAGGGGGACCTGTCCCTGGGCCGGCTGCCGGCCGAACCCTACGAGCTGCTCTATGCCGGGGCCGTCACACTGGGGGTGCAGACCGGATGACCGCACTCCACGGACCGTCGGCACGATTCCTGGCGATGCTGCCACCCGCGCTGCTGGCTCCCGTTCCGCCGGACAGCACCTCGATCTTGCTGTCGCTGCTACAGGCCCTAGAGGAGCAGTGGCTGGAGTTGGCCAGCGACGTCGACCGGGTGCTGGATGACGCTTTTGCCGACAGCGCCGCCGACTGGGCCCTGCCGTACCTGGCGCAGGTCCTGGGCCTGCCACCGGATGTCGGGCGAACCGAGATCGGCTCGGTCACCGCGCTGCGCCGCCGTCGCGGAACGCCGTCGGCCATCGAGGACTTCGCCGCCGTCGTGACCGGTTGGCGGACCCGGGTGACCGAGGGCTGGCAAACCACACTCTGGTCCCAGCAACTGGGGCACCCCGTCCGGCGTACGGCCAGTCTCTCGATGCGCCGCCGGGAGCACCTGCTGGCCGGCACCGGCCTCGACCCGGCCCGCCGTAGTGTCACACCCGGCGGCTCGCACCATCCAGCCGCCGCCACGGCAACTGTCTTCCCCTGGCAGGTCAGGGGGTTCCATCTCGCCGAGGCATGCCCGCTGCCGGACGGCCGGCTCGCGTTGCATCCGCTCGGCCTGCCGGCACCGCTGTACCTGCGCCCCGACGCGCTAGTGATCGCCAGCGACGCCGAGGACGAGCGCCCGCCCGGCACCCCGCCGGCAGCGCGCCCGCCCCGGGGACCGGGCGAGCTGCCGCTGCGGGCGACCTGGCGGCTGATCGAGGCACTGGCACCCGATGAGGTGACGTACGGCCCGGTCTGGGAACTGGCCGCCGACCATCCCCTCGCCGCCGGTGGTGACGATGATCCGATGCTCCTGGCGATCACCGTGGGCGGATTGCCGGTGAACTGGCCTGACATCGGACTCACCAGCCTGCCGTCCACCGGAGGGCCGGTCCCCGGCGATGATCAGGTGCTGGCCGACCCGAACCGTGGCGTGCTGTCGGTGGGCGCAAACCTGACAGGAACGGTCCGGGCCACGTTCTACCGGCCCGCCGCCGGCGGAATCGGCGCACTGGCCAGCCAGGCCGAGGGCGATGACCGCACCGCAACGGTGATCGTGGTCGACCCCGCCCTGCATCCGCATGCGCCCGGGCAACAGGTGGTGGCAACACTGGACGACGCCGTCGCCGCCGCCCTGGCCCTGACGGGTACGCACACCGGACCCGGACCCGACGTCGAGATCCGGCTCGCCACCAACGACCGGCTGCCCGCGCCCGCCCCGATCACCGCGGCGCCCACGGTCACCCGATGGCGCATCATCGCACCCGCGGGGCTGGCACCGGTGATCACCGGGACCCTGTCGATCGCGTCGCCGGGACTGGACCTTGAACTGGCCGGTGTCTTCCTCGAGGGCGATCTGCAGATCGGCGCCGACGTCGACGCCGTGACACTGAGCGGAATCACCATGAATCCCTCGGCGGGCCGGACACTCTCGGTCGAGGCCGGAGCATGGACCCTGCGCCTTGCGGCAACCCGCTGCCACCTCGGCCCGATCCTCGCCGACCTGAGTGCGTTCCCGATCGAGCTGACCGACTGCATCGTCGATGGTGCGGGCGTGCCCATCAGCCCCTGCGGCGCACCACCGCCATCGCCCCCCACCGTGCCTGCCGTCAGCGCGATCGACAGGTTTCCACCCCAGCTGCGCGCGACGGCCTGCACCTTCGTCGGGCCCGTCGCGGTGGATACCATCACGGCCGCCGACTGCCTGTTCATGGACGGCGTCCGCGCGGTCGTGACCTCGGCCGGATGCCTGCGGTACTGCCACCTCGGCGACGCCGACGACCCCCTGGCGCACCCACCGCCGTTCCAATGCATCAGCGGCCCGCTGCCAGCGATCGGCTCCACCGGGGTCGAATCGGCCGGGTACTACGCGCCCGTGCTCACCGCACCCTCCGGAAGGGGAGCGGACCGGATCCTTACCGGCGCCTCGGACGGCGGGGAGATCGGCGCCTACCACCACGCCCGGCGCGGCCTGCTCGCCCTGCGGCTGGCTCAGCGGCTGCCGGAGATGACTCCGCTCACCGTGCACCCGCACCTGCACATCACCACCTCGGAGGAATGACGTGACCGGCGACTACACCTCAGTCCCACTGCGGCCGGGCGCCCGGTGGACCGGCGCCCGCATGCAGCAGGGCCGGGTCCTGCTGGACGGCGACTACAACCTGACTGTGGATGCCGCCAGCCGCGAGGCGCAGAGGCTGACAGTGGCGGCGGTCGGCCCGGCCGGAGTTGCGGACGGCAGCTCGGCGTTCCGCATCGGCTTTGCGACTGACGGCACGCTGCAGATCGGCGCCGGAGAGATGTGGATCGGCGGACTGCGGGCGGTCAACTCAACCCTGATCGCCTACACCATCCAGGAATCCGTGCCGCCCCTGCCCGCCAGCGGGAAGGCGCTGCTCTACCTGGACGCCTTCGTGGAAGAGATCCAAGCCGCCGAGAATCCGCCGGACCTGCTGGACCCGGCGCTGGACGGCATCGACACGATGACCCGCACCCGGGTGGGCTGGCGGGTGCGGGCCAAGCCCGTGAACGCCACCAGCTGCGCCGGCGCCGCACAGGCCATACCTCCGCTGGAGCTCAGCACCGGACTGCTCGACATCGTCCGCACCTCCCCGCCGGTGCCGATGGATCCCTGCGCACCACCAGACGACCCGCGCGGAAAGCTGCCCGACGGGTTGCTACGGATCGAGGTGCTCGACTCGGGTACCGAGTCGACTGCCCGCTTCGCCTGGTCCTACGAGAATGGAGCCGCTGCCGTCTCGGCCAGCGTCGTCGGGGCCGCGGCCACCCTCAAGCCGTCACCGGAGGTCACCTTCGTCTCCGACGACCTGGTCGAGGTCAGCACCCTGGTGCGGCGCGCGGACCGGGTGAACCACGGCCCGCTGTTCGTGGTGGACCACGTGCAGCCCGGCGCCGGCGGCAGCCTCGTCACGCTGAAGACCCCGGCCGCCGTCACGGGCTCACCGTCCGGGCTGTGCCTGCGCCGGTGGGACGGCCAGAGCATCGGGGCCGCAGCGGAGACCAAGGCCCTGCTCAACGGCGTCGACGTCGGGGTGGCGTTCCGGGCCGGTCCAGGCAGCTACCTGGCCGGCGACTGGTGGGCCGTGCGTGTGCGCGGTAGCAGCGCTGACGCCGTCGAGGAGTTGAGCGCCGCACCCGCGGACGGAACGCGGCACTTCGTGCAGTCGCTCGCCGTGGTCGACCTGGACGCCCGACAGGTGCTGACCGACTGCCGGCCCACGTTCCCGGCACTCACCGCACTCAAGGACACAACCTGCACCGTCACCGCATTCCCCGGAGACGACCTGCAGGTCGCCGCCGACAAACTCCCGGACTCCGGCGGTGAACTGTGCCTGGCAGCCGGCCTCTACCCCCTGGACAACCCGGTGATCATCAAGGGCAAGCGCCGGATCGTGGTCGCCGGGATCGGCCCCGCCACCGTGCTGGCCTGCACGGGCCACGAGAGCGTGGTGCAGTTCCACGGCTGCAGCGACATCACCGTGCGCGACCTGCGGGCTGAATCGGGCCTGGCCAGCACGCCGGAGCGACCCGCCGGTGACGAGCACCTACTGGGCACGCTGAGCTTCATCGACAGTTCCGATGTGACCGTCCGCGACTGCGAACTGGCCTGCCCGGACAGCGCGGGCCGCACGCAGTCGACGGTGTTCGCGGGCAGCTTTGAACGCGGACGGTCCACCGGGCAGGTGCGGGTGTTGAACAACCGGCTGGAGGTGGGCAATCAGCAGACTGGTGTGCTGGTCGTGTCCCCCGATGAGGTCACCGTGACCGGCAACGAGATTCGACTCGGGCCGGCGACGGACGACAGGGTGGGGTTCCATCCGCGGCTGGTGAACGAGCTGTCGCGCTTCGTCGGGTCGCACGTGGTGGCCAACGACTCGGAATCCGGCCACACCATTTCCCTGCCCGGTGGGGCAACCATGCGGGTGGCCGGTGCCACCGTGGTGCAGCGGCTGGCCGGCCAGTTCGGACGGACAGTGACCGAAAAGGCCCTGTCGCGCGGAACACCCCGCCAGCAGCTGCAACAATTCACCCGGCGGGCCCTGCTCGCCCCCGACAGCCTGGACCTCTCCCGCGAGGCGAATCGGTTCCTGACCGGCGCCGTCCGCTCCCGCAGCATGTCTCAGGGCATCGTCGTGGCCGGCTTGCGGGCCAACCACGTCCGGATCGAGGGCAACCAGGTCAGCGGCGTCCTCCAGGGCATCCACGTTGGGCTCGCCGGGTCAGGCGACGCCACCGCGGACGCCGGCCAGGTGGTGATCAACGGCAACCATGTCGCCTGCACCGTTCCCTTCTTCTGGACCAGGTCTCGGCACGCCTACTACGTCGGCAGCGTCCAGAGCCTGACGCTGACGCAGAACAGCGCCTCCCTGACCCGGATCGGCGGAGCTCTGAGCCTGCTGGGATCCATCGCCGGGTCACCGGTCGAGGCGGTCCGGATTCACGGCAGGCTCGGCTACCTAATACGGGTACAGGGCTTGGACCTGACCGGGCCGTTCGCGGCTGGGGTCGCGATCACGGACCTCTCAGTGTGGGGCAAGACGCCCCGGCTCTTCCACGTCAGCGACGTGATCAACATGTCCGGAACAGGCCCCGCCCTGGTCCCGCTGTCGATCCCACATGATCGGTGCGTGCCATGACCATGGCCGACCCAGCCCCGAGAGCGCGTGCGGCGGATGGGAACTGAGACCGCGAGCGCCGCGGCCCCCGCAGCAGCCCTGACCGGGTTCGCCCCGCGGCAGCTGTCCCGGCCCGGCGACGCCGCCGAACGCGCCGCGGACACCCTCGCGCGCCGGGCGCTGAGCGGGCAAACGCCGAGCCATCTGGCGCAGCCCGCGCACTGCGGCCACGAGACCGGTGCCTCGCAGCCGAACCACGGGCCGTACGCGCAGCCGGCCCGGCCCGCTGCGCTGCTGCCGCCCGGCACGCCACCCGCGGTCGCCAGCCGGACCGGGTACGGCCGCCCGCTGGCCCCCGGGATCGCCGCGACGTACGGCCGGCGACTCGGGGCGGATCTCAACAACGTGCGCATCCACACCGACGCGCCGGCCGCAGAACTCGCCGACCGTGCGAACGCCCGTGCCTTCACCATCGGCAGCCACGTGTTCTTCGGTGCGAACGAGTACGCCCCGCACACCCAGGCAGGGGAGCGGTTACTCACCCACGAACTGGCACACGTGGTGACGGCTCCGCCCGGCTCCGCCCAACTGCTGCGCGACCTGAAGAGTCCCGACGACGTGACGGCCCCGCGCGGCACCGTGACCAAGGGGGACGCCACCCAGAAGCAGAAGAGCGCCCAGGCCGAGCAATGGGACCGGCTGCAGGTGTTCGCCGGTGGTATGGACGCCGCCGCGCAAACCCTGGCCGCAGCCACCGCCAAGTTCGGCCGCAACTTCGTATGGATCGGCCTGACCGCCTCCTTCGTCAAGGCCTACGACCCGCAGGGCCGGCCGCTGGGCCCGCGGATCCCGTTCAAGCAAGGCCCGAAGCTCACCTTCAACCCAGGCATCTACGCCACCCGCCCCGACGGGTCCCTCGCGGCGATCGAAATCGAGGCCACGTCGGGCCGAAAGCGCCTCGACGTCGACGACAAGGGCCATGGACGCAGCGTGGTGGCCACCCGCCCGCTGACCAAGAAGGAGCAGGAGGCGGCCGCCGAGGAACAGGAGCTGGCGCAAAAGGAGGGCCGGACGCCGAAGGAGACCATCGGCCGCCTCGACCTGCACACGCAGCTGACCGAGCCGGACAAGTTACAGGCGATGGTCAACACGGTGTCGCAGGCCGTGGTGCTCTACTTCGTGCCGACGATCACCAGCGGCGGCGGCGGCAAGGGCGGCGGTGAGAACGCGACCGTCTACGCCAGCCCGATCGCCGGGCGCGGTGACGGGCAACCAGCCAACGCCCCGCCCTGGCCGGTCTCCATCGATGGCCCGAAGCTGGTGCCCAACGACTCCAGCCCGACGTACACGGCAAAGATCGACTGGTCGGCGAACGGCAACTTTTCACTCGCGTCCCAGGTCATCACGCAGGTCGGCGAGAGCATCCACTACCAGTGGGAGTACTTCGACATCACGAAGTACGCGCGTAAACAGATCGCCAAGGACCCAGCACACAGCAAGGACCAGGGCACCGACGAGGGCCGGACCACCGAGCAGCACATCGAGGACTTCAAGACCGCGAAGCGGGGCGCGGGGACGGACGTCACCGGGACCGTGGCGGCGCAGCGCGAGTTCAGGCGCGAATTCGAGGACTGGTGGAGGGACAACCGGCGCGCGGCGAGGGCGGCGCGCAAACCCCACGGTGAGACCACCGCCGAGCGACTGATGAACCGCGAAGCGAACCGGCTGACACTGGAACTCGCGCCGGTCTCGCTGCTGGTCACGACGGTCGGCGCGATCGCCCACTTCATCGCCGACCTGTTCTCCGGTCCTCGCCAGCAGCAGGAGGTCAACCTCGCCAAGGACGGCATCTACCTGATCCGAGTGATCACGACACCCGCCGTCCACGAGGACCGCGACGGCAAGCCGATCATCCGGCCGCCCTCGGTCGCCGGGCACATCGTCGAGGTCATGCCGATGGAGCGCGCGGTCAAGGAAGCCCTCGACGACCCGGCGGCGCAGATGGCGGCCCTGGACGCGGACATCACGCTCGCGGAGAAGACCGGCAACACGGCCAAAGCCGAGTACCTGCATGACCTGAAAAAGCGTGCCGAGGATCAGTACAACGCCTCGCCGGTGACCCTCCTGTCCCGACGGCTCGACGAAAAGCAGAAGGAACTCGCGAAGTTCCGCAAGGACTTCCCGTCCCTGTCGGCGTACTCCAAGGAGCGTGAGGTCGAGCAGCTCAAGGAACAGATCGCCCTATACGAGGCCAACGAGAAGGATCGGCTGGCGACCTTCAGCAAGGACGATCTCCACGGCACGGCGCCGCAGGCCATGACCCGCGTCAACGCCACCCTCATCTCTGAGGTCTCCGCCCAAGTCTACCCATTGATGATGACCGCCGGGCCGATGGGCGGAACCGGCAACCAGCATCGCTGGATGATCAACGACATCACGCAACTCGACACCGGCGGTGCCTACGTCGGTGAGCTGCGGGACACCCCCAGCGAAGCCTTCCATTCCGCACTGGAAAAGTTCGGCCGCAGCGCCGCCTACGGCCGGGGTACCGTCGGCGCCCGCACCGCCGGCCTCCCCGGGATGGAGAAGGGCGCCAAGCGCGAGTTCCAGGTCAGGAGCGAGCCGGCCGACACAGCCCTGGCCCTGAAGCGCATCGACGACCTGGTGATGACTCTGGCCGCGGTCGGCCTGTTCGTCGCCTCAGCGGGTACCGCCAGTGCGGTGATTGGCGCGGTGGCGGCCGGGGCACGGCTGATCCAGCGCTGGAAGACGCACAAGCTCTCGCTCAACGGCGAAACGGTGGGCGACGTGCTAGGTGTGCTCGGCGGCCTGGGCGCGACCGGAGCGCTGGTGGCCGGCCTGCGGGTGGAAAGGCTGGGTCGGGCCTTCACGATGCTCGAGGAGGGCGGCACCAGCCCCGCCCAACTCGCGCGCGCCGCCGAGGCGCTCAAGGGCGCGCAGACGCTCATGAGGGCCGCGGAGGTGGCCAACGAAGCGATCGGCTACGCGGGCCTGCTCTGGGGCGACATCGCGTTCGTCGACGAGATGTTGAAGATCAACGCCGCCGAGAACGACCCAAATTCCGGAATGACCCACGCCGCCGCCCGCCGCGCCCGGGCCGACGCGCTGAACTCGGCGATCCAGAACAACGGGTTCTTTCTCGCCGGGAACATGCTCAAGTACCGTGCCGAAGCCAAAGCCGCGAACAAGGCCGTGAACGAGCAGACCGGGGCGGCCAAGAAACCCGCGGTGGAGAAGCCTGGCGGTGGCGAGAAGCTCCTGCCAGCCGAACGCGCGGCCGCCGACCAACTGCCCGCGGACCAGGCTCCGGCCAAGACCCCGGCGGAAAAGGCGCCGGGAAAGGAGGAACCAGCACCGAAAGGTCGTATCGAGGAGCAGCCGACCCAGGAGACCGAACAGCTCCGGCGGCAGACAGCGGAGAAGGCCCCGATCGAGGACCGGCCGCCCACCGCGGCCGAGCTGAAAAACGCGCTGCCGGAGGACCTGCGCAGCCTGGCGGTCATCGACGACAGCCTCACGGGCAACCGGGTGACGGTGGAATGGGTGCCCGACGAGAGCGGGCTGGTCGGCGAAATCAAGATCAGGATCAGCCCCGAGGCGACCCCGCGGATGGTGGCCTTGCACGAGGCCACCGTGCGGACGATGCAGAAGTACCAGGGCTTCCTCGGCCGGGTCCGGGTGGCCCTGGCACGGATCATGAACCTGCTCGGCAGGGAGACGCCAACTCCAGGCAACAAGCCACTCTTCGACGCTCAGCTCGAGATCGGCAAGCTGCCGAAGATCATCAACGACCACCTCACAGCCATGGAATCCCTGACGGGCAATGCCCGCGAGGAGGCCGAGGCACATCTCCACAGCCTGCGCGGCCAGCTCGAGGAACACCTCGGCAAGCTAGAGATCGGCGACCTCACGGCCAGCAGTGGCGTCAGCGCACGCGGAGTGGCCAAAAAGGACCTGGCCAGGTACAGGGAGTTGCTCAATCGGCTCAAGACCCAGACGCCAGGCGAGAACGACCACATGGCGACCCGCTGGGAGATGTACCAGCTCGACCACGGCGAACTGCCCAGGGCCACCTGGGAGAAGATCTACCGCTCGAACATGGAACGGGCCAACCGCGCCAACGAAATCGTCGCCGCCGAACGGACGCGACTGGGATGGGCCAAGAACGAGTACGTGGTCCCCGGGTTGCCCGGCGACGAGGTACGCCGGCTCGACCTGGCGGAGCCAACGTCGCAGAAGGGCGCCGAGGTCAAGGCCTACACCGGCGAGACGGTCTGGCTGAGCAAGGACGTCAAGTCGGAGGTCGCGCGTGACGCCAAGATCGTGAACCTCCTCGGCTGGGAGATGACCTGGATCTTCATTGACTGCGAACCGAGCGGGCCGCTGAGGTCGGCACTTCAGACGGCGGGCATCACGATCGAGCTGCGAACAAAATCGGAGCGAAGTTCGCGCTTACTGGAGCTCATACCGCCACCCGTCAAAAAGCGGTAGCGGAGGGCCTGGAGATGGTGCCGCCCGTGCCAGAATGGCAGGCATGAGCCTTGCCGCCATGCGCATGCACTCGCGAGAGGAGTTCCAAACCTGGCTCGCCCAGGATCTGGATGTGCGGGAGGAGTTCTACGACATGCTCGGCACGGAACTCGATGTGGACGTGCCATCCCTCGATCAGCTCGAGGCGTTCCTCCTACCCCGATATCCCGGCCCGGATGCCATCCTGGCGCTGGACCAGCGCGGGATCGCCGACGCCGCAGCCCGGCATGTCGGCCGTGTGCTGGTGCTGAACGTCGACGACGCCGTCTGGGACATCGACCTCGACAACGAGAAAAACGTGTGCTACCGGCTGCCGGTAGTCCGGATGTCCGACGGCTTAGAGGCCTGTCCGCTGACCATGGTCACCGCAAGCCTCGACCGGAGGACCGGTCGTTTCCTGCGCGACCGTGCCGAGGCGCTGCAGGATGCCTACAACGGCGACGACTCCGACGGCCAATCCCAGCAATGAACAGGGAACGAGAGTAGCCAAGGTTGAAGGCCCGGGTCATCGAACGGTTCGGCGACGGGTCCTCGGGGCGCCGTTGCATTATCGGATCGGCGGACGTGTTGAACCCGTGCCGGGTCCCGGTCAGATCGCGTGGGCGAGTTCGGTGAACGCCGCGGCGACTCGCAGAGCGGTCGGGGTGTCGACGGCGAGTTCGTAATGTCCGCGTCGGAGGTTCTGCATGAACGCGTGGCCGGCGAGGATCACCTGCGCTGTCTTGTCCGTTCGTAGCCCGCGCATCGGTCTCAACCGCTGTTTGAGCCGGCCGTGGTCAGCCTCGATCGGGTTGTTCGCGTACTACTCGACGTGGTGCCACGCGGACGGGATCAACGCATCCAGCACCCTGGGGAGACCGCGGCGGCGTCGGTGACCACCTCCGTGGGTGTCACCTTCAACGCCGACAATGCTCGTCGGAAGAACCGTCGGGCCGCGCCGGCGTCCCGGCGGACCGACACCAGCACCTCGATGACCTGCCCGTACTGGTCGACCGCCCGGTACACGTACCGCCACATCCCGTTGACCTTGACGTAGGTTTCGTCGACGAACCACCTGTCGCCTGGTGAGTGCCGGCAGAAGCGGGCGGCGTCGGCCAGCAGCGGGGTGAATCGCTGCACCCAGCGGTAGACGGTGACGTGGTCGACCTCCACACCGCGTTCGACCAGCAGCTCTTCAACATCCCGATAAGACAAGCAGTAGCGCAGATACCAGCGCACCGCGACCACGATCACCTCCGGCGGGAACCGGAATCCGGCGAACGCCGATTTCGGCGGCAGCCACGGGCCAGGACGAGTCGATGACGTCACTGCTCAAGCCTGCCTCGATCTTGCCAACGCTCAACGCAACGGAGCCCCCGGCCGGCAGCAGCTCCGCACCTGAGGCACCCCAATGCCGTTCTTGCTTTCAGCGTTCCTGTGGGGGCGAAACAGGGACACCGAGGGCAAGATCGGCGTGTGCTCGGGCGTCGGCGGACCAGTGGGGGGCGTTCCACTGGTCGGCGATGGCGGCGGCCTGGGCGAAGTGGGCGGCGGCCTCGTCGTCTCGGCCGAGGAGGAGGGCGAGTTCGCCGAGCGTGTGGGCGACCGGACGCAGGGCCAGCGACAGGCTCTCCGCGCCGGCCGGGGGACCGTCGCGGTGGGGGAGCAGTTCCGCGTAGATCTCCGCGGCGGCGTCGCGGTCGTTCAGTGCGACGATCGCCATCGCGCGCAGGCTCGTCAGGAAGGTGAAGAAGAAGTCAGGCCGGATCGGGCTCGGTGACGTGCATGCCTCGTCGCTGCGGCCGGCGGCGTGGAGGGCGAGCGCGAGCAGGTCGGCGACCATCGGGCCGAGCGCCTCGTGGAGAGCGCGCACGTCGTCCAGGTGGTCGCCGAGCGTGCCGTCGTTCAGCCAGATCGCCGCCAGCGCGAGGCGCAGGAAGCCAGCGTGCACCGATCCGGCGCGTTCCATGTGTGCGGTGGCCTCGGTGTAGAGGCGCTCGGCGTCGGTGAACCGGCCCTCGATGAGCACCAGGGTCGCCAGCGCGATCTCGGCAGCGCTGATCGCCTCCGGCATCCGGTAGGCGCGGGCGAGGTCGAGCGCCTCCCCGGTCACGCGGCGCATGGTCGCGGGGTCGTTGGCCGCGGCGGCGTTCGCGGCCTGGTTGAGCAGCCCGGTCACGCGGTAGACGGGCAGGTCGTGCTCGACGCCGATCTCCACCAGCTCGCGGGCGTACTCCTCCCGCCCGGGGTCGCTAGCCAGGACCAGCAGCGCTGCGGCCCGGAGGCGGGGATCGGTGGTGAGGTCGAGGGCTTCCCGCGCCGCCGCCATGACCGTCGGATCGTCCTCGCCCACCAGCTCGTTGGCGTACGCGATGAGCAGCCGGGACCGCACGTCGGGGGCGAGGTCGGTCCGCTTGAGCAGGCGGCTGAGGCGGCCGACGATGGGACGGTCGACCGTGCCGTACGTGCGGGCCCGCCAGGGGGTGGGCTCGGTCCAGGCGGTGAACGCGGCGATCATCAGGTCGTCGCGGCCGATCGACTCGGCGTACTCCACGGCCTGCTCGCGTGTGTCCCTGGCCGCAGCGACGGCCCCGGCCCTGATCTGCGCGCGCAGCAGCCTGCCGAGCAGGCCGACGCGCTCGTCCGGTTCGCTGGAGTTGGTGACGGCGTCGGTGAGGAGTGCGGCCGCCACGTCGTGGGCGTAGCGCGCCTCGGCCAGTTCGGCGGCCCGTACGCAATAAGCGACGGCCTTCGGTGATCCCGCTCGCGCATAGTGATGGGCGAGCGCCGCGACGTCGCCAGTGCCCTCCAGGGCGGCGGCGATCCGGGCGTGCATCCTGGTGGCCCGCAACCGGGTGACGTCGGTGACCAGCGTGTCCCTGACCAGCGCGTGAACGAACCGGACGCGCCCGGGCTCGGGTTCGTCGAGCAACCCGGCGATGACGCCCGCGTCCAGCGCGTCCAGCACGCCGTCCTCGTCGGAGTCGGCGGCCTGCACGAGCACGTCCACCGAACTCTCCCGGCCGGCCACCGCCGCCAGCCGCAGGACGGACACGGCGCTCTCGGGCAGCCGTGCCAGTCGGCGCCGCAGCACGTCCCGTACGCCCTCGGGGACCTCGGAGAGCGCGACCAGCGCGCCCTCGCCGGTCAGCAGCCGCGCGCTCTCCCGCACATAGAACGGGTTGCCGCCGGTTCGCTCGGCGATCCCGGCCACGGTCGCGTCGTCGGCCTCGCACTCGGCACGTACGAGCTCCGCGACGGCGTCGCCTTTCAGCCCGGGCAGGTCCAGCCGGAGGGGCGCGGTGCGGGCGAGGGACCCCAGCGTTTCGGTGAGGCGCGCGCTCTCGTCCGCGCGGTACGCCGCGACGACCAGGATCGGGGCCCGCGCGCCGACGCCGCCACCGAGCAGTTCCAGCGTGGCGGCGTCCGCCCAGTGGAGGTCGTCCAGGACGACGGCGACCGGCCGTTCGGCGGCGGCCGCCGCGAGCCAGTTCCACACGGCCTGCCGGAGCCGGAACCGCCCGGCCGCCGCGTCATCGTCCACCGGCGCGGAGTCGGAGAGCAGCGGCGCCAGGTCGTCCGCGAACTTACCCGGAGGAACGCTCACGGCCACCTTCCGCAGCGCCTCGACCCACGCCCACGCGGGTGGCGCGCTGTCCACCTCGGGACAGCGCCCGGCGGCCACGAGCCACCCGTCCTGTCCGAGTCGCGCGCCGAGGTGCTCCAGCAGCGTCGACTTGCCGAGCCCCGCCTCCCCGGTGACGAGCGCGACGCGCGCCCCATCGGCGGTGGCCTCCCCGGCGGCCGCCACCAGCGCCGCGAGCTCGCCCTCCCGCCCCACGAACGTTGTCGCGCGGGGCCCGTTGTTCGGAGGCGGCGGCGCGGTTGCCCAGGGCCGGGGCGTGTCCGCGGGAGGCGGAGGGACGGCCGCGCGGAGGACGTCCGTGCGCTGGGTGAGGATCGCCTCTTCCAGGGCCACCAGGTGCGGGCCGGGGTCGAGGCCCAGCTCGTCGGCGAAGGTGGCGCGGGCGCGGCGGAGCGCCGCGAGGGCGTCGGCCTGGCGGCCGCTGCTCCACAGCGCGAGAGCGTGCATGCGCCAGCCCCCCTCGCGCAGGGGAGCGTCGCGGGTGAGGCCCTCCGCCTCGGGTACCACCGCCCCGGGGTCGCCGAGCCGCAGTCCCGCGGCGATGTGCAGTTCGCGGGCGACCAGGCGCAGCTCGTTCATCCGGGCGGTCTCGGCGGCGGCCCACGGCTCGTCGGCGACCTCGGCGAACGCGGGTCCGCGCCACAGCGCCAACGCCTCGTCCAGCCGAGCGCGGCTGTCACGGGGATCGGTGAGCGTACGGGCCTCGTCGAGCAGCTCCTCGAAGCGCCATGCGTCCACCGCCCCCGGCGGCAGCCGCAGTGCGTAGCCGGGCGACGCGCTCACCAGCAGGCGGGCCGGGGCCCGCGGCGGGCGGCCGGGTTCCAGCAGGCGGCGCAGGTTCGACACGTACGCCTGCAACGACGCCAGGGCGCGCGACGGCGGTTCGCCGCGCCACAGATCCTCGACCATCCGGTCGACCGGCACGACTTGCCCGCGCGACGCCACCAGCAGGGCCAGCACGCTGCGCTGCCGCGGTCCGCCGAGGGGAACGGGCTCGCCGCCGGCCTCGGCCGCGAACGAGCCCAACACCCTGATCAAGACCATGAGGTGACACATCGTACGCGCGGCCGCCGCACGCGTTCCAAGTCGGCTCCAAGTGGTTTCCAAACCCCCGGGAGCAGCCTTGAGCACGTCGAACAGAACGGATGAAGGGCAGGAACAGATGAGCGTCAACACCCAGGACATGGAGATCGTCCACCGCGCCTTCCGCCGCGAGTCGCGGCTGCTGATGGAGCTCGTCGCGGCGGTCGCCCCGGGTGACACCGCTCGCGCCAAGGTGATCGCCGATCACTTCCGCGACTACCGGCTGGGACTGAAGAACCACCACGAGGGCGAGGACGAGTTGCTGTGGCCGCCGCTTTTGTCCCGGGTAGATCTGGAGGCGGACATCGTGCTGCGCATGGAGGCCCAGCACGAGCGCGTCGCGGCCACGCTGACCAGGCTGGACGCCGCAGTCCCGGCGTGGGAGGCCACCGCCGGGGCGGACGAGCGCGACACCCTCGTGGCGGTCCTCGCCGATCACCGGGCGGTCCTGCTCGAACACCTCGACGACGAGGAGGCCACTCTTCTTCCGCTCGCGGCCGAGCACATCACCGAGCAGGAGTGGGCCTCCCTGGGCGACCACTTGGTGGCCAACACGCCCAAGCTCACCCTGCTCACGCTCTTCGGCCTCGTCCTGGAGGACGCGAACCCGGCCGAGCGCGCCACGCTCCTGTCCGCCCTCCCCGCGCCAGTGCGCGGCATCTGGCACGTCATCGGCCGCCCCCGCTACGCCCGCCACATCCGCCGCATCCGCGCCGCCTGACCAGACCCCAAAACCCACCCACGACTCACCAAGCTCACCGAAGACTCGCAAGGAGAAGAACAATGTCGCTGAAGAAGATCAACACCGCCCTGGCCGCCGCCTTCATCCTCTTCATCCTCTGGTTCGGGACGGAGTTCATCCTGAGCCCAGAGACGACCGCGCCGAGCTTCGGCCTGCCGAGCTGGCCGTCCGGCGACGGCGACGGCTTCCTGATTATCAAAGGAATCCGCGACGTCGTCTTGGCCCTGGTCCTGGGCATCCTGCTGGTGACGGGCCACCGCCGCGCGCTGGGCTGGGTGCTGCTGGTGGAGGCCCTCGCCGCATACGGCGACATGACCAACGTGCTGGCCCACCACGGCTCCGTGGCCACCGCGCTCGGCGTCCACGGCCTGACCGCGACGCTGATGGTGGTCAACGGCCTGCTGATGATGCGCGAGACCCGCAAGGTCGCGGCCGCTCCGGCGACGCCCGCCCCGCAGCCCGCCTGATGCCATCGCCCCGCCGAGGGCCAATCGGGGAATTGAAGGGACAACTCACGCTCAGCAACATCCCCACTGTGCTCGCCGGACCGATCGGCGCCGTGGTGATGCTGGCGATCAGTGTGCTCCTGCTCGTCGCGTAAACCGCGTGGTCCGGCAGGCGCATTGCCGAGAACATGAAGAGGAAACGACTATGACGATCAACGATGTGCGCGGTGTCCTCAAGGGGCGCGTGCTCCTGCCTGATGACGACGGCTTTGAGCAGGCGGCAACTGCGTGGAACCTCACCGTCAGGCAGCCGGTCGCGGCTGTGGTGGAGGCCGCGGACGCCGATGACGTGGCGGCGCTCGTGCGATACGCACGGCGGGCGGGCTTGACATCCTCCCGGCCCTGAAGGGACCGGGATTCCCACGGTCGCCCGTGAGGTTTCCTGTTTCACCGCCGATTGCCTTTCCGGGAGGATTTCCCTTGAGGTCTTACGTCAGCTCCGCAGGCGTTTTACCTCTCCGCCAGCCCGGCGGCGAGGATGTTCTTGGCTGCGTTGATGTCCCGGTCGTGCTCGACCCCGCAACCAGGGCACGTCCAGGAGCGGACGTTGAGGGCGAGGGTGGTGTTGATCCGCCCACAGGTCGAGCAGGTTTTGGACGTGGGCAGCCACCGGTTGACGGGGATCACCTTCCGCCCGTACCACTGGGCTTTGTACTCCAGCATGCTGCGGAACTGACCCCAGCCCGCGTCGGAGATGACGCGGGCCAGGCGCCGGTTGCGGAGCATGTTGCGCACGCTGAGGTCTTCGATCGCGACCGTTTGGGTTTCACGGACGAGTCGGGTGGTCAGCTTGTGCAGGTGGTCCCGCCGCCGGTCGGCGATCCGGGCGTGGATGCGGGCCACCTTCAGTCGGGCCTTG
>NZ_JBUEGB010000065.1:0-37413 GCF_054963695.1 Micromonospora sp. RTBAU3-60
TACGACGTCACCGCCTCGGTGCGGGGCACCCGGGACGGCGACTACCTCCGGCTGAACGGGGACTGGCACACCAACAACGGCAAGACGCTGCTCTCCGGCATCTTCTGGTATCTCATCATCGACTGCACCGAGGGCTATGTGGTTGCGCACGACACATTGGCCTATGAGACCGGCCCGGCCGCCGGCGGCGGCATCAGCTTCCAGTACCGGATGAACCCGCAGCGGATGTACAAGGTCCAGGTATGGGGCCAGGGCGATCTCACCTACATGAACGGCATCTACGGCAAGTTCGCCCGGTACCCAGCCCGGGGAATCATCCCGTTCATCAACGAGACCGCATGCTTCTGACCGATCGCCGAGCGCACGGCGGTTGACCGATCCGGCCGGCCCTGCCCCGCGGCACGACCGCGGGGCAGAGCCCTCGCCGGTCAGGGCGTGGCGAGCGCCTCCGTCGGCGTGAGCCGGGCCGCCCGGATCGCCGGGTACAAGCACGTCCGGATCTGCCGCCGATCGGGCGTCGCGGTACGTGACGGGGGCGTTGGCCCCCGATGCGCAGGGCTTCGCGTCGGCGTAAAGCTCACAGGAGCAGGCCGCCCGTTGCGCGGATGTTCTGACCAGTGATCCACTGCGCGTCGGGGCCGGCGAGGAAGGCGACCACGGCCGCGATGTCGTCGGGCTGGCCGAGCCGTTGCAACGCGGTGAGGGCGACGGTTTGGGCCAGGGCCTCCGGGGGGTTGGCGGCGCGCAGCAGGTCGGTCTCGGTCGCGCCGGGCGAGATTGTGTTGACCGTGATGCCACGGCCGCCGAACTCTCGGGCGGCGACCGCGGTGAACTGTTCGAGCGCGGCCTTGCTGGCGCAGTAGAGGGAGTGGCCGGGTGCCGGCACCACCGTGTTGAGGGTGGATATGTTGATGATGCGGCCGTTGTCGCGCAGCAGCGGCGCCGCCTCGCGCATGGCCAGCACGGGGAATTTGGTGTTGACCGTCAAGACCCGGTCGAGCTCGTCCTCGGTCAGGTCGGCGATCAGCATTCGTGGGTTGATGGCGGCGTTGTTGACGAGGATGTCCAGGCCGTCGCGAACCGGTTGGAACATCGCCGAGATGCTGGTGAGTTCTTCCTGTTCGGCGCGGACGGCGATCGTGCCGGCGAGTTGGCTGACGAGGTCATCGGCCGCCGTCTTGTTCTCCTTGTACGTGAACACGACCGTTGCGCCTTCGTGGGCGAGTCGCTGCACGATCGCCCGGCCGATCCCCCGCGAACCGCCGGTCACGAGTGCTGTCTTACCGGTGAGCCTCATGCCGGGGACGCTATCCGGGGACGCGCTCGCGGTATTGAAAGAATGCGCAGAGCTCGGTGGGCGTCAGGCCGGACATGGCGCGGATCTCCCGGTTGAAGTGCGGCTGGTCGGCGTACCCGCAGTCGACCGCCGTCCGCGGCAGGCCAGCGGACCGGGTGAGCAGGTGTACGGCGCGCTGAAAGCGGGCGATCCTGGCGACGGTGCCGGGCGACAGGCCGATCTGCCGCTGGAACCGGAGTTCAAGGTTGCGTCGGCTGACGCCGAGCTCGTCGGCCAACGTGCTGATCCGGAGCCGATTCGCGGATCGTTGGAGTCGCCACCAGGCGTGCATCGTCAGCCGGTCCGGCTGCCGGTCGGCGGCGAGTCGAGCGGTCAAGTATTTGTCCAGCACTGCGAACCACGTCGGCCGGTCCGGTGCCTCTCCCAGCCGCTCGGCCAACTCCGCCTCCCGGTGGCCGAGGAGATCCGCCAGTTGGAAGGTGCCGCCGGCTATCTCCCGCATGGGTACGCCGAGGAGGGCGGTGGTCCCGGCCGGCGTCAAGCCGATGGAGACGCCGTCTCCCCACGCGGTCTGCTCGTGGACGACGGGGCCACTGCGGGGTCCGGTGATTACCCTGCTCGGCCCGGCGAAGTCGACGATCATCGTGGTGAGGTTCATCGGCAGGACGCGGTGCCGGACGGCTGCCCCGGAACCGGAACGGAAGCCCGCGTAACCCACGACATACGGGCGTAGTCGCGGATGCGGGAGGCTGGCGAATGTTTCGCACGGCTCGGGATCGACCCGCACCGGTACGGAGTGCACGTGGCTCACAGCAGCCATCATCCGTCCGTCACGGCGCTGATACGAGGTGTTGGCTCGCTTCTAGAGGCCGTTGTCGTGGATCACCGTGCGGTACCAGTGGGCGCTGCGCTTGAGCACCCGGCGTTGCGTCGGGTAGTCCACGTAGACCAGTCCCCAGCGCTGGTCGTATCCCTCGGCCCACTCGAAGTTGTCCAGCAGCGACCAGACGTGGTAGCTCTCCAGCGGCACGCCGTCGCGGATCGCCCGGTGGGCGGCGGCGAGGTGATGGCGGAGGAAGTCGATCCGGCCGTCGTCGTCGACCGTGCCGTCGGGTGCGAGGGTGTCCGGGCAGGGCAGGCCGTTCTCGGTGACGGTGAGCGGGATCGGCCCGTAGTCGCGGGTGACCCGGGTGAGGATGTCGTACATCCCCTGCGGGTAGAGCTGCTGCCACTCCGCCTCGGAGGTCGGCCACCTCCGCACCGTGGTGCCCTGGCCGGTGACGTAGATGGGCGTGTAGTACTGCACCGCGAGCAGGTCCACCGGGCTGGCGATCACCGCGAGGTCGCCGTCGCGGATGCCCCGCACCATCCGGCTGTCCGCGCCCAGGTCGGCCAGCACGTCCTGCGGGTAGGCTCCCTTGAGTACCGAGTCCAGGTAGAGGCGGTTCTCGTAGCCGTCGTAGAGCCGGGTCGCGGCCGCCGCCTCGGCGGTGTCGTCGGCCGGGTAGCAGGGGTGCAGGTTGAGCGCCGGGCCGATCCGCCCGTCGACGCCGGCGGCGCGCAGCGCGCGTACGGCGAGGCCGTGGGCGAGCTGGAGGTGGTGGGCGACCAGGTACGCGGCCTGCGGGTCCTGCCGGCCGGGGGCGTGGTGCCCCGTCAGGTAGCCGTTCTGCACGACGGTCTTCGGCTCGTTGATGGTCAGCCAGGCTGGCACGCGGTCGCCGAGGGCGCGGAAGACGATGTCCGCGTACGCGGCGAACCGTTCGGCGGTGTCGCGGTTCTCCCAGCCGCCGGTGTCCTGCAGGGCCTGCGGGAGGTCCCAGTGGAACAGGGTGGCCATCGGGGCGATGCCGCGTTCGTGCAGGCCGTCCACGAGGCGGCGGTAGAAGTCGAGGCCGCGCTGGTTGGGTCGGCCGGAGCCGTCGGCCTGGATGCGTGACCAGGAGATGGAGAAGCGGTAGCTGCGCAGCCCGAGGTCGCGCATGAGGTCCAGGTCCTGGGCGTAGCGGTGGTAGTGATCGGCGGCGACGTCGCCGGTGTCGCCGTTGCGGATCCGTCCCGGGGTGTGGCTGAAGGTGTCCCAGATCGACGCGCCCCGGCCGTCCTCCTTGGCGGCGCCCTCGATCTGGTAGGCCGAGGTGGCCGCGCCCCAGCCGAAGTCGGGCGGGAAGCGCAGCGACCCGGGCGTGGGGTCCGCCTCCGGGGTGGTGTCGGGGGTGTCGTCGCAGCCGGCGACGGCGGCGGCGGACGCGGCGGTCCCGGCCGCGGCGGTCCCGGGAGCCCGGTGCGGACCGCGCCGGCGGCGGTCGCGGAGTGGGCGGCGTGCCGGAGCAGGCGCCGTCGGGTGAGTAGCGACATGCGTTTCTCCTCGGGATGACGGGCCGGCAGCGGACGGGAGCGCTCCCAGCATAGGTCAGGCGCGACCGGCCGCGTCCCGAGGGCGGACCACGTCGGGGCGCGCGGCCCGGCCGGTCGGGCGGCCGGAGATGGATGGGCGGGGTGCCGGTCGGGAGCGGGCCAGCGGCGAGGCGGACAGCGAAGGAGGCCGGCCGGGGCTTCCCTGGGCGTCCCGCGCTGCGGGACCATCCGGTCTATATCGGTCAGATACGATATGCCAACCGGTCGGTCATGAGGGGAAGTGACGTATGGGTCGTCGACGAAGGATCACCTGGCGGTATCTCGCCGCCGCGCTGCTGGCGCTGACGATGGGAGCGGTCGTCCTGCCGGCGCCCGCGCAGGCGGTGGACTACCCCGGTGGGCGGCGCATTTACAGCGTCGCGCTCGGGGCCATCCCCGCCGCCGGCGCGCCCGCCACCGGTCCGGTCTGGGTCCGGCTGGCGACCTACTATTTCTTCGGCAACGGCACGGTGACCGAGAGCTTCTGGTACTGGAACCGGGCCACCGCCGTCGGGGCCGCCGGTACGGGCGTCCGGACGACCGGCTGCGCCGGCCACGACTGCGAGGTGCGGACGGCCGCGGGGTTCCAGCCCGGTGGCGTCGTGAAGTCCCTGAGCGGCACGTACACCAACTCCGGTGACAGCATCACCATCACCTGGAGCGGAGACGTCCAGGAAACCTGGGCGGTCAGCCAGCCCGCCAGCGACCTGGCCCGGCTCGACTTCATCAGCTCCAACTACGGGGTCACCGTCGGCTGGGGCTTCGGCAGTTCCGCCTCGAACGACGCGTACACGCCGGTCAGCAACATCCCGCTGGCCCAGTACACCGGCCGGTACGCCGGCTACAGCGGAAGCACCGGTGCCGCCGGCCCCAGCGGGATGGACCTCCGGTCGTTCGCCCGATGCAACGGGAACTGCATGAGCTGGCTCAGCCCCCCGACCGCCACCTGTTCGTCCTGCCCGAACGGCGCGACCTCCTCCCCGATCCGCTACTACCTCGCGGGAGCGGGCCGGCGGAACTTCTACGAGCACTGGTGCACCTGCCTGACGTCGAGCACCTGCTACACCGGTGGTTCGCATCGCAAGCCGCAGCTCCAGGTGATTGGCGACACTGGGACGTTCCACGGGTGGGTCGGCGTGGAGGCGTCCAACTCCACGGCGAACACCGGCTACTTCGCGGTGCACTTCCACGTGAACGTCTGACCGGCCGGGGGTGCCGCTTGGCTTAGGTCAGGGTGCGCGGATCCAGGGTCTGTCAGGCGTCACCGGGTCGCGGTGCGCGCCGGCCTGGTCGAGCACCGTGGCCTACTGCGGCAAGGAGGTCACGTCGGCCCGCACAACGTACGGCGTCGCCCGGTCGGCGGACGGCCTGAACACGGTCAGCCCGGGTGGGCCGGCCGTCCGGTGCGACGCAGCGGACGGACCGGCTCACCGTCCGCGCCCAAAGACGAAGTTGCCGCGAAAACACCCGGGAAAATCCGGCCGTCACGGGATCACACGACGGCCGTGGACGGAGTAACGTACTTCACCGGAGAGGCCGCTCCCCCCGTGGCGGCCTCTCTTCTAATGTTCACGCCCGCCGTCCTCATCGGACGCCGTGACCGGGTGCCGCAGCCCCGGATGTCCGGGCGGCAGTGACCGCCGGATCACCACCCAGCTCACCGCCAGCACCGCCGCGATCAGCGGCCAGGTCAGCGCCACCCGGGCCACCACCAGCGCGACCACCTGGCCGCCGAGCCAGAGCGGCACGAAGACCGCCAGCCGCAGCAGATAGGTCGCCGCCCACACCCAGCTGGCCCGGCCGTACGCCCGCAGCAGCGCCGGATCGCGGCGCCAGCGGGCACGCTGCCCGAGCGCCGCGCCGACCACCACGCCGAGCAGCGGCCAGCGCACCACGATGCTGACCATCCAGGCCAGCGCGCTGGCCGCGTTGGACACCAGCTGCACCAGGAAGAAGTCGCTGGCCCGCCCGGTCCGCAGGGCGATCAGCGCGGCCACGCAGACCGCGAGCAGCCCGACCAGGACCGACCGCGGACGGTCCCCCCGCCGCAACCGCCAGCCGGCCACCGCCGCGCCGGCCACCAGCGCGGCCAGCACGCCACCCCACAGCCCGGCGGCCAGCCAGCCCACCGCGAACGCCACCGGGGGCAGGGTCGCGTCGACCGCTCCCCGCCGGCCACCGAGCAGGTCCGCCAGGGACTCCGGCCGCTCCCGGGTCGGCTGCTCCCGCTCCGGCGTGCTGGTCACCCGCCACCCCCTCTGATCGCCTCCTCAACCTAACCAGAGGCGCGACGGCCGCCCAACGAGCGCTGGAGGCCGCCGGCCGTTAAGTTGTGCGGGTGCGCAAGACGGCGAGAGGCGGGACCGCGGTCTGGTTGGTCGTACTGGCCCTGGCACAGGCCGCCGCGTTCCTGCTGGTGTGGCGCTTCGCCGTGCACACCTCGCTCGGCCAGTGGATCGACACGGTCGCGTTGACCGGCAACCGGATCGGCCAGAGCCGCATCGACGAACCGGTCAACCGGATCCTCAACGCCATGTCGGTGGTGTCCCTGCTGGCGGCGACCGCGGTGATCGGCTTCATCGCGCTGATCCGCGGCCGCAAGACCCTCGCCGTCACCGCCACCCTGCTGATCGCCGGCGCCAACGTCAGCACCCAACTACTCAAGCACTACCTGGCCCGCCCCGACTTCGGCATCGACCCGGCGCGCGCGGCCGTCGGCAACAGCCTGCCCAGCGGCCACACGGCGGTGGCCGCATCGGTGGCCGTCGCGCTGATCCTGGTGCTGCCGCCGAAGGCGCGGGTGCCGGGCGCGTTCCTCGGCGCCGGCTACGCGGCCGCCGCCGGAGTGGCCACCCTGTCCGCCGGCTGGCACCGGCCCAGCGACGCAGTCGCCGCGTTCCTCCTGGTGGGAGCCTGGGCGGCGGTCGCCGGCCTGGTGCTCCTGTTCTTCCAGCGGGAACGGGCGATGATCTCCCCAGCCGACGCGCACCCCGTGGCCGCCGCCGTGCTCGGCCTGGGCGGCGCGCTCGCGCTCGTCGCGTCCGCGCTTGCCCTGGCCTGGCTGGTCCGCCTCGGCGACGTCCCCGCCGACGAGCTCACCCGCCGGCCCCTCTTCGTCGGGTACGCGGGCAGCGCGGCCGGCATCGCCGGGACGATCGCCGTGGTGGCCGCGCTGGTCCTGGCGGTGGTGCACCGCCTGGTGCCCCGGGTCAAAGGCTGAGTCAGCGGTAGTAGGTGCCGACCATGGTGCCGCTGGCGATCTCCTTGTCGGTCAGCGCCCGCTGCACGTCGGTGACCTGGGGTGCCTCCGGCAGATCCAGCGGTCGCTCCAGGGCGTAGAGCCGGAAGAAGTACCGGTGCGGGTCCGCGTGCTGGGGTGGGTGCGGGCCGCCCCACCCGGTGTTGCCGAAGCCGTTGGGCCACTCCTGGCCGCCCAGCGGCACGCCGCCCTCGGCGACCCCCTCTGACCGGGGCGAGATCCCGGTCACCAGCCAGTGCAGGAACGGAGTCTTCCCGGCGTCCGGGTCCTCCACGAACAGGACGAGCTCGCAGGCCGCGTCGGGGACCTGGGACCACTCCAGCGGCGGCGAGACGTTCCCGCCCTCCTGCGAGAAGCGTGCCGGTAGCAGGTCGTGGTCGTTGAAGGCGGTGCTCCGCAGCATGATGCCGGCCATCTTTCCGCGCCTCCTCTCCTCGTCCCGCCGCGCGTACCCGGCCGGTGGGCGACGAAACGGCGGGTGGCACGCTGTTCAGGCAGGCGAGGCAGCCGACGGGGAGGGCGGGGATGGACTTCGTGCGCGAGGCGTTCCGGGACGAGTGCGGCCGGCTGGAGCAGGTGCTGCGCAGCCTCGACGAGGCCGACCTGGACCGGCCCACGCCCTGCCCGCCCTGGTCGGTCCGCGACCTGCTGGCGCACGTGCGCACCGGCGCGGGACGCCTCGTCGACATGCTCGCCGCCCCGGCGCCCGAGCGGGCGGAGGTGGACGCCGCCGGCTACTTCGGGGCCGCCAAGTTCACCCCGGAGGTGGACAGCGCCCGGATCGACAGCGCCCGGCGGGAGGCGCGCGAGCTGCCCGGCGTACCCGAGGTGGCGGACGGCTTCGCGCGGGCCTGGCGGGCCGCCGACGCGGCGGTCGCCGCGCAGCCGCCCGGGCGGCTGGTGCGCACCCGGCACGGCGACGCGATGACGCTCACCGAGTTCCTGCGTACCCGGGTGGTGGAGGTCGGGGTGCACGGCCTGGACCTGGCCGACGCGCTCGACCGGCGGCCCTGGCTGACCCCGACGGCGGCGCAGGTGGTGGCCGACCTGCTCACCGGCGGCCGGCCGGTGCCGGACGGGCTCGGCTGGGATCCGCTGACCCTGGTCCGCAAGGCCACCGGCCGGGTGCCGCTGACCGACCGCGAGCGGACCCTGGTCGACCGGTCCGGGTTCCGCTGGCTCTCCTTCGGCGGCTGACCGCCGCCCGGACCACCGCCCGGCCCGCCAGCGTCCGTACGAGCCGTCAAAGTTGAACCTCGGGCCGGCGCTGCAAGATCGTCGTCGGATTCGTGTCGGCGAGTTACGAGCCGCGGCGCGGTGAGGTCCAGGGCTGCTCCGCTCGCCGTCGGATGGCAAGATCGCGTCTCGTGATCGATGACTTCGCTAAGGACTATCTGCACGGCCAGCCCAGGTCGATACGCCATGCGCCGATCTGGAAGCTCGGTGGGGACGCCGTGAGAAATCCGGATCTCGTGGAGGTTCGCCCGTGAGGGCGGTCATCGTCGCGGCCGCGGTCGCGTTCATCATCTCCCTGTTCGGCACGCCGGTGGCGATTCGCGTCTTCACCGCGCTCAAGGCCGGCCAGCCGATCCGATCCATCGGGCTCGCCAGCAACCAGGGCAAGAAGGGCACGCCCACGATGGGCGGCGTCGTCTTCATCGTGGCGACCGTCTTCGCCTACGTCGCCGGGCATATCGCCCTGACCACCCTGCCCGAGCGGCAGATCGCGCAGGAGGGGCCGACCATGACGGCCCTGGTGCTGCTCGGGCTGTTCGTCTTCTGCGGCGCGGTCGGCTTCTTCGACGACTTCCTCAAGGTGCTCCGGCGCAACTCCGACGGACTGTCCGCCAAAGGCAAGCTGCTCGGCCAGGCGATCGTCGGCGGCGGGTTCGGCATCGCCGCGCTCTACGTGCCGAGCACCAACGGCCAGACCGTGGCCAGCGAGCACATCTCGCTCATCCGCGACATCAGCTGGCTCAACGTCGGCAAGGTCGGCGCGGTCATGGTCATCGTCTTCGTGATCACGGCGATGTCGAACGGCGTGAACCTCACCGACGGCCTCGACGGCCTGGCCACCGGCGCGTCGATCCTGGTGCTCGGCGCGTACGCGCTGATCGGCTTCTGGCAGTACCGGCACTGGTGCGCCGACGACACGTACGCCCGCGTGAACGACTACTGCTACCAGGTCCGGGATCCCCTGGAGATCGCCATGATCGCGGCGGCAGCGGCCGGCGCCTGCGTGGGCTTCCTGTGGTGGAACACGTCCCCGGCGCGGATCTTCATGGGTGACGTGGGCTCGCTCGGCCTCGGCGCCCTGATCGGCGGGCTCGCGGTGGCAACCCGCACCACGCTGCTTTCGATCATGATCGGCGGGCTCTTCGTCATCATCACGACGACCTGGGTGATCCAGATCGTCTCGTTCCGGACCACCGGTAGACGTGTCTTCCGGATGGTGCCGTTGCACCACCACTTCGAGTTGGCCGGATGGAGCGAGGTCAATATCGTGGTCCGGTTTTGGATCGTGGCCGGCGTGTGCGTGGCGGTCGGCCTGGGCCTGTTCTACTCGGACTTCTTGGCGGTCGTTGGATAAAAGCCACGCGGTTGTCGCGTGCGCTTCAGCCGCCGCCTGAGGTCGCCCCGTGATGGATGACGCCACACATCACGTGGTATCGGCTGGGGACGCCTGGGTCTTGGTGTCGCGGTCTTGGTGTCGCGGTGCAGGAGTTGCCCGCGCACGCGTTGCAGTTGGCGGCCGACGGCCAGCTCTCCGGTGTCGAGGTCGACGTCCTCCCATGTCAGGCCGAGGGCCTCGCCCTTGCGTAGGCCGGTGACGAGGACCAGGGCGTAGGCGGCGTAGAGCGGGTCCTCGTCGGTGCAGGCCGATTCGAGGAACTTGCGCGCCTCGTCGCTCGACCACGACTTGCCCCGGCGGCGGACCGTGGCGAGGGTGACCGGCGCGGCCGGGTTCTTGGTGATGAGGTCTTCGGCCTGGGCGTGGGTGAGGGCGGCCCGCAGCGCGGCCCGGGGCCGGAGTAGCACCGGGCACCGACACGTCAACCTGCCGAAGTTTCGACGCTAGATGCGGGCTCGAATAGCGGTAGCGATGGCGGGGTGCTGATCCAAGGATGGTGACGTGGTTACCGAGAACCTGCCGGGAATCGTGCTGGTTGACGACCTGCGCTCGTTCGTTGATGGCCGGGTGGCACAAGTGGCGTGCACCAGCCGGGCCGGCGTCGAGGCGCTGGAGCGACATCATGGACAGCGATTGGACGAGCTGTGGCTGGATCACGACCTCGGCGGGGACGACACGATCTGGCCGGTCGTCGAGGTGCTCGAGCGGGCCGCGTTTGAGGAGCGCCCGTTCGATATCGGCGTGGTGTACGTCCACTCGGCGAATCCCGTCGGCGCTGCCAAGATCATGCAGGCGTTGCGGCGCTGGGGGTACCACGTCCGCTCGGCGGCTGGATCACCGCATGTCGGCTACCTATCCGAGGCCGAATAGCGGCCGGCCATCCGGACGCGGCGGCGTCTACGGCCGGTGAAGCGGGCCACCGGCTGCCGGCCGGCGGTCGCCGGCCTGTCTAGATATCCCACGTGCCTAACGTGTCAAGCGGTTGCCGGCACTTGCGTGGTGGAGGCCCGCCACTCAACCTGTCTGCGGTGGCTGCGTGCTCTCAGGGAACTCGGGAACCATCGGTGTGTCTGCAACGCGGATGAGCCCGGACTCGTGGGCGGAGAGGCGGCCAGCCAACTCCGGGTCGGTCCGATTCAGCGTCGCGCGTACCACGCCTGCCCGCTCATCGATGCCTACGCTCGTGACATAAGAGCCGTGGGTGTGCTTCATGTGTTCGTCAAGGACCCACCGCAATGCCCGTTGCAGATCACCGTCGCTCGGTCGGGCGACACAAACGCGGAGCCGGTCCGGGTGGTCGAGCCGGGAAGTTAGCTGTTGCCGCGCTGCCTCGGCATCTCTTCCGACCGTGACCACGATTAGCACATGCCCCTGACCCGCATCGAATCTATGGCGGTCGATGGCAATCCTCGGGGTGCTTGCAGCCTCGTCAGCCCATTCACGCACGATCGACAGATCGTGGCGCAGCGGGTCGCTCTCATGTACCGGAAGGCCGGCCAACTCGTCGTCAACCAACGAGCACCTCCGCGGAACACCTCCGCCCAGCGGACTCGGAACGATGCTCTGAAGGCTACAGCTCACCGGCTGTCCGGTCAGCGCAGGTGACCGACGACGAAAATTTGATCTCGCCACCCTGGCTGTGGCTAGCCGAGCGCAAGCCACGGTGGCACTTGTCGGACTCTCGCCGCCTCACGGCAGCGGCGCCGCGTCGGCCTGAAGGCCTGAAGGCCTGAAGGCCCATTAGTCCCACCACATGCTTGACGAATCCGTCCCAGCACCTGCTTGACAGTGGGCCTAGGAAGCGTGGGCATGGTCGGGGCCAGCGGGTGGGGACGTCAACGCATGCCAGAGCCGTTGGTATTCGGCTGGTTCGCCGATCGTGGCCCGGTGCTGTGGGTGGTCGACGTAGTGCCGGATCGTGTCTGCGATGAACCACGGGTGGACGTTGTCGACGCGCAGCCGCCGGCCCAGGGGGAGGATGCCGCGGCGGCGTACCAGCTCCGGACGGGCGTAGGTAAGGGCCAGGGCGGCGGCGTTGACTGCGGGTCGGGAAGGGCGGCCAGCTGCCAGCGCCTCCCACGGCACCATCAAGGAGCCGGCGAAGTCGCGTTGACAGACACCGTCCGGTCGCAGCTCGACCGAAACGCCGCGCCAGCCGCCGTTAACATGTAGACCGGCGCCGACGAGGAGCAGGAACGGCAACACATTGAACAGGCCCACGCCGTCCAGATGGCCAGTGCCCAGGAACTGCGAGGCCAAGAAAGTGAACCCCACAGCCAGGTAGACCTGGGACGCGCTCGGTTCGGTGGCGAACGCCCGCGCCTCGGGCTTGACCAGTAAGGCCGCCGGACGTAGTCGCCGGTAGGCGAGCACGGCCAGCGAAAACGCCAGCACACCGGCGAGGAAGGTCGCGATAAGCAGGATCAAGTCCAGCCAGTCTGACAGCCGACGGCCCACGGCCAGGACCACGGCCAGGACAAGCGCAATGGCGAGGATCGGCCGCCGGTAGCGGACCGTGACGGCGAAGACCGCGGCCAACATGCCAGGAGCGTAGTCGACCTCATCCAGGCGCTTGGCCCCTCAATTTCCGGATCTTGTCAAACATCTGGTGGGACGCCACTGTCAAGCATCTCCCGTGACACGACACGGCGGTCGCCGGCCGATGTGGGAGAACTTTCTGTACATCCATCGAGGCGCGGCCCTTGACGGGCCGCGCCTCCGGCGGGGGTGCAACGACTCCAGGATGGCCGGGGCTCCGTGCGCGCGTTGCGGTCCGTTGGCGGTGGCGCAGGGCCCTCCCGCCAGCCGCCGACCCGGCCGAGCCGAGCAGACCACCCGGCGGTTGACGGGTCAGCGGTCGGCCGGGGCGGTGCGGCGCAGGTGATCCAGCACGATCGGGTCGATCCGGCCGGGGACGAAGCGCTCCTCCAGGTTCTCCACCCCGGCCCAGGAGGCGAGCGCGTCGTCCAGGCCGGCCGGGCCGACCGGGTGGCCGGCGGCGGCCAGCAGCGTGGCCACCTCGTCGGCCAGCGGGCCGGCGAGGTCCCGCAGGGTGGCCGGGTCGGGCTTGCCGAAGAGCATGGTGTGCGTGTCGAGCAGGCGGCCCAGCTCGGTGACCGGGTCGGGGTGGTCGTCCACCCGCAGGTCCACCAGTTCGTCGCCGGTGCCGGCGTACCCGCCGCGCCGCTGCACCACCAGCAGGCCGGCGCTCTGCCGGCCGCGCCGGTCACCGCCCGCCCGGTCACCGGCGTGCAGCGCCGCCAGCAGCCGCCGAGGGAAGGGCAGCTCGGCCCCGCCCAGCCAGGCGTCCCGGGTCGCGTCGATGACCTGCGGGCCGGCCAGGATGTTGCCCTGCGCGGCCCAGCCGTCCCCGGCCTGGCCGCCGGCCCACGGGTGGCACCGCGGCCCGGTCCAGGTGGCCCCGTCGCCGGTCGTCCCGACCACGCCGACCTGCCGGTCGTCCCGGCCCGGGTCGGCGGCGACCAGGCCGGCCACCACGTCCGCCGCGGCCACGCCGGTCCGCAGCAGCGTCAGCCCCTGCCCCCGGTACGCCAGGTTGACGTGCGCCTGGGTGGCCACGGCGCCCACCTCGGCCTCGGCGGCCGGGACCAGCGCACCGGCGGCGAGGAACTTGCTCGCCACGGCGACGCCGTGCAGGCGGCCGTCGGCGGACCGCGCGACGATCGAGAAGGTCATTCGCGGATCGTAGTGCCGGCGGCCGGCGCGGGTGGTCCCGCGGTGCCGCGCTTCCCGTGGTGGTTCAGAACGGCGGCGCGGCTGCCTCCGGCGGCTTGCCCCGCGCCCGGCGGGCGTCGGCCACCGCCACCGCGGCCAGCACGGCGGCGGCCACGGCCGAGGCGAGCAGTGGCGGGTATCGCAGGAGCAGCGGCACCGAGGCGAGCAGGACGAGCATCGCGATCCACCGGGACGGCGACACCCGGGCGAAGACCTCGTACTCGAACCGGGCTCGGCCGGCCAGAAAGACGGCCGGGCCGAGGATAATCAGCACGACCCAGGCCGCCTCGGTCCGATGGAGGGGATGCTCGATGGTCAGCTGGTAGCCGATGGCGATGGCGGCGATCCCGATCAGCATGACCAGGTGGGTGTCGGCCGCGGACCGGCCGATCGTCGCGGGATGTTTCGCTTTGAGGACCGCCTCGCCGAGGATCTGGCCGGCGCGCTGGAAGTAGATCCGCCAGAGCAGGATCGAGGTGAGCAGCGCGAGGGTGAAGGCGAGGGTGGGGTTGCGACTGATCGGACGGGCGCTGTAGGCGAACCCGGCGACGAGGATCGTTTCGCCGAGCGCGACCAGGAAGAACTGTCGGTAGCGTTCGGCCAGGTGCTCCCCGGCGATGTCCCACCGGGACACCGTGGACCGTCCCAGTCCGGGCACCGGCCAGCCGGTGCGTCCGGCCAGGTATTCGATGCCCAGCGCCACCGTCCACAGCACGATCCGCGGGTTGGTCGGCAGGAACGCGCCGACCAGCCAGAGCACCGCGGTCGCGCAGTACGTGATCAGCATGCGCAGCTTGAGCCCTCGGTTGTGATGCCGGCCGAGGGTGGTCAGCAGGATCAGCGGTCGGGAGACCTGGGTGACCACGTACGCGACCGCGAACGCCAGGCCGGCGGCGGTGAATGCGCGGGGGATTGCCACGCCCATGACCATGCTGCCCACCAGGGCGATGATTACGACGAGCTGCAATCCGCCCCGGTACGGGTCGTACCGGCTGGTGGTCCAGGCGGTGCCCTGCCACACCGTGTACAGCGCCAATAGCAGCAGCAGGGTCTTGCCGCCGCCGGTGATCGGTGAGAACCCCGTGGTTCCGCCCGGCTCAAGGGCCAGGTCCTGGAAGGAACGAGCCGTGATGCGGGTGAGCGCGAAGACGAACACCAGGTCGAAGAAGAGCTCCAGGAACGTGGCCCGGGTCGACACGACCCCTGGGGCCTCGCGCGCTCGGCGATCGGCCTGCCCGCCGGTGCCGTCACCGGTCGTCATGGTCGGGGGATCCCGCCCTCGTTCCAGGCCACCTGGCAGTCCTAACATGCGCTCCCCGCGCTCCGGCCGGGATCGCCCGGATTGCCTTTTCGAATCTTGCTCAGGGCGACGGCGAGCGGGCACGATCGACCGGTGACGAATCGATGGGGCATGACGTGATCACCCCGGTCTTCACCCGGCGTGGAGGTGAGCAGAGATGAACCTGACCGACCGGGTGGCCGTGATCACCGGCGGTGCGGGTGGTATCGGCGCGGCGCTCGGCCGCCGGTTCGCCGCCGAGGGCGCCGCCGCGGTCGTCCTCGCCGACCTCGACGCCGACGCGGCCCGCACGGTGGCCGCGGCGATCGGCCCGGTCGCGCACGGCATCGGGCTGGACGTCACCGACGCGGCGCAGGTCCACGCCTTGGTCGACGAGACCGAGCGGCGGTACGGGCGGATCGACCTGTTCTGCGCCAACGCCGGGGTGGCCACCGGCGGGGGAGTGGATGCCCCCGACGCGGAGTGGGAGCGGGCCTGGCAGGTCAACGTCATGGCCCACGTGCACACCGCCCGGGCGGTGCTGCCGGCGATGCTCCGCCGCGGCTCGGGCTATCTGCTGTTCACCTGCTCGGCGGCGGGGGTGCTGACCGCGGTCGGGGACGCCCCGTACACGGCCACGAAGCACGCGGCGGTCGGTTTCGCCGAGTGGCTGTCCATCACCTACCGGGATGCCGGCATCCGGGTCAGCGCGCTGTGCCCGCAGGGGGTGGACACGCCGATGCTCGCCGACGGCTTGGCCGCCGGGCACCTGGGTGCCCGGGTGATCGCCGCGTCCGGGGCGGTGCTCAGCCCGGACGAGGTGGCCGAGGCGACCATCGCCGGGCTGGTCGAGGAGCGGTTCCTGATCCTGCCGCATCCGGAGGTCGCCACGTACGCCCGCCGTCGCGCCGAGGACCCGGACGGTTGGCAGGCCGGCCTGCGCAAACTGGTCCGCAAGCTGCGCGTGGCGGATCAGTAGGAGCCGCCGTCGCTCCCGCCGCCGCTGTCGGAACCGCCGCCGTGGCCGGCGGCGTCGCCGTAGGCGCTGTTTTCCAGGATCGCTCCTGAGTACCGGTCACCGGGCGCGGCGCCCCGTTCGAAGGTGTCCCGGTGCGGGCGCGGGCCGGAGCGGTGCAGCTGCCGGGCCGCCTTGCGGGCCGCGGCGAGCTTCTCCTCCCGGGTCAACTCCCGCCGGTTGCGGGTTCGTACGCGCCACCGCCAGCCGGCGGTGACCAGGAGAGCAGTGGCGAGGGTGGCGAGGACCGCCCAGAGTGGTGCGGACATGCCCCGACGGTAGGACCGGTGGGCAAGGCGTCAGCGGCGCCAGCGCAGCGGACCCGGATGCACCGTCCACAGCAGCCGCCGCCACCATGGGCGGGCCGCGCGGAGGGCGGAGACGTAGTCGCCGGCCAGCGTGGTTGCCTGGTCCGCCTGGGCGGGCGTCGCCGTGCCGGGCGCGAACGCCACCTGGTTGAGCAGCCCGGCCAGCTCGTCGAGCCCGGCGTCGGGCGGTTCGGTCGGGATGCCGTCGGTGTCCACCGCGGCTCGGGCCTCGGCCAGGGTGCGGCGGGCCCGGGCGGCCACCTCGGCCGCCGCCAGGTCGTCGCCGACCGGGGCGGCGGCCAGCCGCAGCGCGTCGGTCAGCTCCCGCCAGGCGCCGGCGATCCGCCGGCCGGGGTCACCCTGCTCCAGCCGCGCCCGGGTCAGGTTGCGGCGCAGGGTGGCCAGCGTGAGCAGCACCAGCCCGACCAGCAGCACCAGGCCGGCGATGCCGCCGCCGACCAGCACCGGCGTGCCCGGCCCACGCCGGACGGCCGGACCGGGTGCGGCCTCGGCCGTGGGCGTCGCGGTGGGTTCCACCGTCGGCTCCGGCACCTGCGACGGGGGCGGGTCGTCCGGCGGTGGGCGGAAGTCCTCCTCCACCGGGCGCGGCTCCTCGTCGGGGCGCGGCATCGGGTCGAACGGCACCCAGCCGACGCCCTCGAAGAGCACCTCCGGCCAGGCGAGCGCGTCCGCCGCGGGCACCGGCCCGTCGACCTTGGGCGTGAAGCCGACCACCACCCGGGTGGGCAGGCCGGCCAGCCGGCCGAGCACCGCGAACGCCGCCGCGAACTGCTCGGAGGTGCCCCGCTGCCCGCCGCCGTTGCGCGGTCCGAACAGGAAGAACGCCAGGTTCGGGTACGCGTGCCCGCTCGGCGCGTCGGCGGTCACCCGGTAGTGCTCGGCGAGGAAGTCCTGGATCGCCGTGGCGCGGGCGTACGGGGCGCCGTTCTCCTCGGCGAGCTGGGTGGCCAGCCGGCGCAGCTGCTCCGGCGCCCCGTCGGGCACCCGCAGCACCCGGGCCACCGCGTCGCCGGCCGGTACGTTCGCCGTGGCGAGCAGGTTCACGTCGGGGCGCTCCCGCACCGAGGTGACGGTGTAGCGCAGCCCCGGGGTCAGCCCTTCCGGCCGGATCAGCGTCCCGGTCGCCGGGTCGTACGCCACCCGGGCGCCGGTCACCTCGCGTGGCGTGGGCACGGCGGGCAGCAGCCGCCCGGTCAGGTCGGCCACGGTGATCTCCTGGCGGACCGTGTCGGTGGTGGCGTCCGGGGCGGGCGTCGTGGCGGGCAGGATCCGCCCCGCGTTGCGGTAGGTGGCGCCGACCCGCCAGGTCACCCCGTCGTAGTCGCTGAGCACCGCGAGCCGGATCCGGTTGCCGCCCTGCTGCGCGGTGGCCTGCTCGGTGTGTACCTCCAGCAGCTTCTGGTCGGGGTTCAGCGCCCAGCCGGAGATCCGGATCAGCGGGTTCTCGTCCAGCGACTCCACCTGCGGCGGTTCGACGTACCGGCGCGGGTCGACCGGGCGCTCGTTCACCTGGCCGGCCACTACCGGGGCGAGCAGGGCGGCCAGGGCGACCACCACCGCCACCCCGGCCGCGCTCGCGGCGAGCAGGCGCAGCCGCACCGCCGCGCGTACCGCCGGGGCCAGGCCGGCCGCCGGGTCGGCGGAGGCCGGGGCGCCGGGCCCGGACGGCACCGCCAGACCGGCCGCGGCGACCGCGGCGAACAGCACCGTCGGCCCGATCGCCGGGTCCGCGTTCGGGCCGACCACGTAGAGCGCGCCGGCGTAGAGCAGCACCGGCGGCAGGTAGCCGAGCAGCACCCGGCCGGTGCGCAGCGCCACCTCGGTGGCGGCCAGCCCGGCCAACCAGGCGGCGACCAGCGGGACCAGCACGGTGTCCGGCGCCGGCTCCACCGGGATCATCGCGGTGAGCAGCCGAGGGATGGCGTTGCGCGCGGCGTCGGCGCTCACCTCGGCCAGGCCGCCGGGCAGCCCCGCGTGGCCGGCCGCCAGCCGCAGCGACAGCGCCGTCCACCCGGCCAGGGCGGCCACCGACACGGGCGCCACCAGCCACGACGGCAGCCGCCGGGCGGCCACGCTCACCAGCACCGAGCCGACCGCCGCGCCGAGCACCAGCCGGGTCAGCAGCGGCCCGGCGTACACCCGGCCCAGCACCACGCCGGCCAGGGCGATCATGGTGATCAGCGCCAGCGGCACCGGCACCAGCCGTAGCAGCCGGGTCCACGCGCTGCCCGGTTTCGCGGTCGGCGCGCCCGGCTCTGTTGCGGTGGCCCGCCCCGCGCCGGCCCGGGTCGGGGGTACCGTCACCACCGGCGGATCCCGTCCCACTCGGCGGCGAACTCGGCGCCGTCGGCGGCGTCGACCACCACCAGGCCCGCTGCGGCGGCCGGTGTCGGCCCGGCCGCGCCGAACACTCCCACCACGATTGAGGGGTACGCGGCGCGCAGCGCGCCCACGTGCCCCAGGTCGCCGCGGCCGCCCGGCCCGGTGAGGAAGACGAGGGTGTCGCCGAGCCGTTCCTGCCGCAGCCGGCTCAGTGCGGTCCGCAGCGGGTCGTCCGCCCGGTCGGCCAGGTCCACCGCGGCGAGCCGGTCCAGCGGCCCGCCACTATCGGCGGGGTCGTCGTCGGCGGGGGCGACCAGCAGCAGGCTCACCGGCAGGTCCTCCCGGACCGCCGCGGCCACCACCGACGCGGCCGCCTCGCACCCCGATTCGAACGACTCGGCGACCCCGTCCGCCCGCTCCGGATGGGCGCTCGCCCGGTTGTCCAGCATCACCACGATCCGGGGGAGGCTGGTGTCCACGTTTTCCCGCACCATCAGCTCGCCCACCCGGGCGCTGGTGCGCCAGTGCACCCGGCGCAGCTCGTCGCCGACCACGTATTCCCGCAGTGAGTCGAAGGTGATCGAGCCGTGCGGGACGCTGTCGGTCCGCCCGTCCAGGCTGCGGCCGGCCCCGGTCGGCACCGCGGTCAGCGGGTGGATCCGCGGGTGCACCCACACCGGCACCGTGCCGCCGTAGGAGCGGGCCAGCGCGACCAGGCCCAGCGGGTCGCGTCGGGTGACCCGCAGCGGCCCGACCGGCACCACGCCCCGGCGGCGGGTCGGCACGTCGTAGCGGACCTCGGTGTCACGGCCGGGCCGCAGCCGCAGCAGCGGGACCGGGACGAGGCGGCCGCCGCAGCGGTCCTCGGCGAGCAGGTTCGCCGCCCGCAGCCGCCCGGTGTTGCGGACGGTCAGGGTCATGGCGGCCGGTTCACCGCGGGCCACCCGGTCCGGGTCGGCGGCCCGGTGGACCGCCAGCCGCGGCCGCCAGGCGGCGGTGACCGCGGCGTACCCGACCGCGACGCCGGCGGCCGCGCCGAGCACGGTCAGCTCCGGGTACGCGTACCGGAAGCCGACGCCGAGCAGCACGACGGCGGCGACGAGCAGCCCGACGCCGCGGGCGGTGATCCCCACGGCTCAGCCGTGCACCGGGGCGGGCTGGCCCGACGGCAGCGGCACCGGCACCGAGGCGACCGCCTGGCGCAGCACCTCGGCGGCGGTCACCCCGCGCACCTGGGCGTCGGGGGTGAGCAGCAGCCGGTGCGCGAAGACCGGCTCGGTCAGGGTCTTCAGGTCCTCCGGCATGATCCAGCCCCGCCCGTCGATCAGCGCGTACGCGCACGCCGCCCGGGTCAGCGCGATGACGCCGCGGGGGCTGACCCCGACCCGGACCTGCGGGTGGTTGCGGGTGGCCGCGGCCAGCCGCACCGCGTACGTGTAGAGCGGCTCGGCGATGTGCACCCGCCGGGCCATCCGGACCATCTCGCCGACCGTGGCGGTGTCGGTGATCGCGTTGAGCGAGTCGGGGGAGCGGAGCGTGGCGCCGCGCAGCACCTCCACCTCCACCACCTCGTCCGGGTAGCCGACGGAGAGCTTCACCAGGAACCGGTCGAGCTGCGCCTCGGGCAGCCGGTAGGTGCCGTCCATCTCCACCGGGTTCTGGGTGGCCACCACCAGGAACGGCTGCGGCACCGGGTGCCGTACGCCGTCCACGGTGACCGTCCGCTCCTCCATCACCTCCAGCAGCGCCGACTGGGTTTTCGGCGACGCCCGGTTGATCTCGTCGGCGATGACGATGTTGGCGAAGACCGGGCCCGGGTGGAACTCGAAGCCGCGGGTGGCCTGGTTGAAGATGGTCACCCCGGACACGTCCGACGGGAGCAGGTCCGGGGTGAACTGGATGCGCCGCCACTGGCCCTTGACCGTCGCAGCGATCGCCCGGGCCAGGGTGGTCTTGCCCACCCCGGGCACGTCCTCGAGCAGGACGTGCCCCTGGGCGAACAGCGCGGTCAGCGCCAGCCGGACCACCTGCGGCTTGCCCAGCACGACCGCGTTGACGTTCTCCGCCAGCCGGGCGGCCAGGGCGGCGAAGCCCTGCACCTCCGGCTGGGTGAGCGGTTCGTGGGTGTTCACGTGCGCGGGTGCTCCTTGAGGTGACGCGGTCAGCAGGTGGGCAGGAGGTTGATGTTGTCGCCGCCCTCCAGGTTCAGCCAGGCCCACGGGATGTAGTTGCGTCCCGAGTACTCGACCTGCACCCACCAGGTGCTCTGCTTGTTGTTGTTGTAGATCCAGGCGTCGACGTTGTCGCCCTGCTTCTTGCAGTAGGCCTTCAGCCGGGTGCCGGGTGACGCCCAGCCGACCTGCTTGCCGTTGAGCTGCTGCGGCACGGAGAAGATCTCGTTGCCGTTGCGGCCCGCCACCTCGGCGTTGCAGTAGGTGCGCTGGTCGCCGGAGGTCCCGTTGTTGCAGGTCGCGATGCCGTAGAGCGCGTCGGTGCCCTGGTCCCGCTTCGCGGTGCCCTTGCCGGCCGCGTTGGTCGCCGTGATCGTCACCGTGTACGCGGTGCCCGGCGTCAGGCCGGTCACCCGCAGGCTGGAGCAGCTCCCGCTGGCGGTCTGCCCGCCGGTGGCGGCCGAGCAGGTCGCCTTGCCGCCGCCCGCGTCCACGGTGAACGACACCGTCACCGAGGTGGCGTCGGCCGACGAGCCGGTCACGGTGACCCGCGGCACGGCGACCGTCCGGGCGGTGGTGCTGGCCGCCGCGCCGGGGCCGGCCTCGTTGACCGCCTTCACCTTCACCGTGACGTTCTGCCCGTCGCCGAGACCACCGACCGTGGTCCGGGTGTCGGCCACCTCGCTGGTCTTGCCGCCCACGTCCACCAGGTACTTGGTGACCGGGCGGCCGTTGTCCGCCGACGGCGCCCACTGCACCGAGATGGTGCCCGGCTGGTCGGCCACGGTGGTCGCGCGCAACTCGGTCGGCGCGGCCGGGGCCGCGAACGGCACCACCGTGTTGCTCACCGGCGAGGCCTTCGAACCGGCGCCCTTGTCGGTCACCGAGACCACGGTGAAGGCGTACTGGGTGCCGTACTCCAACTGGCCGGCCGGGATCACCAGCTCGGTCTTGCGGGACTCGCCCGCCGGGGCGCTGGCGCCGGCCGAGGTGGCGGTGACCGCGTACTTGGCGACGGTGTTGCCCTGGCCGTTGGCCGCGGGCCACTTCACCAGCACCGTGCCGTCCGGGCGGGCCTCCGCGGTCACGCTGGCCGGCGGGTCCGGCACCTCCGCCGTCGGGGTGACCGGGTTGCTCTTGCGGGCCGGCCCGTCGCCCTTGGCGTTGACCGCGTGCACCTCGAACGTGTACGTCTCACCGTTGGTCAGCCCGGTGATCTCCACGGCCCGCTGGTTCGCGCCCACCTCGTGACGCTGACCGGCGCCCTCCACCACGTACTTGGTGATCTCGGCGCCGTTCGCGGCGGCCGCCTGCCAGCTCACCCGCGCCGACGCGTCGCCGGCGGCCGCCGTGACGGCCCGCGGCGCACCCGGCTTGCCCACCTTCGGCTTCTTCGGCGGGGGCGGCGGCGCGGCAACCGGCGGCGGGTCCCCGCCGAGCACGTCGTTGGCGTACTTGTTGACGTCGCGGACGTGGTTCTTGTCGTCCACCACCTGCGCGGTGGACGAGTTCGGCGGGTTGATGAACAGGTGGTTCTCGCGGACCTCCAGCTCCATCGGCCCGGGCCGGCCGGAGCCCTTGATGGTGTCCACGAGCTGCCCGTTCGCGTCGAACGAGTAGACGCTGCCGGTGCTCTCGTCGGCGACGTAGAACCGGCCGGCCCAGGCCACCGCCGGGGTGAGCCGGTCACCCGCGCCGGGGACGGTGAACTGCCGCACCTCGCCACCGTCGCGGACCACGTGCACCTTCCGGTCGCCGACCACGGTGACCGGCACCTGCGGGCCGCTGGTGCGCGGCGGCAGGCTGCCCGGTGCGGTCATCGTCAGGTCGGCCCGCTGCGTCCGGCCGCCGCCCTGCACGGTCACCAGCGAGGCGGAGGTGCGGTCCAGCACCGCGACGCCGTCGTCCAGGGTGGACACCACCAGCTCGTGGTTCGGCTCGGCGACGTCGTACGTCTCGACCTGCTTCGGGCTCAGACCGGCCGGCGGCGCCGCCCCGGGCGTGGCCGGCAGCTCGGCGGCGGTGACCGCCGAGACGGTGCCCTCGCCCGGGACGGCGATCCACAGCCGCCCCTCGCCGTCGAACGCCCCGCCGGTGATGCCCGGCGGGTAGCGGACCGGCTCGCCCACCGGGGTCAGCGCCCGCGGGTCGAGCTGCCGGACGATGCCCTGCACCGCGTCGACCACGAACGCGGAATCCTCGTGCAGCGCCACGCTCACCCCCAGCCCGGGGGTGGTCGGGGTGCTCGCCGTGATCTGCAGGGTGGCCAGGTCCAGCGAGCTGACCTGGCCGGTGTTCAGGTCACGCAGGATCAGCAGCCGGTCCGTCTGGGCCACCTGCATCTGGTGGCTGCGGGCCCCCGGCACCTCCATCCGGGTGTCCACCCGCGCGGTCAGCCCGTTGACCCGGGACATCTCGCTGCGCGTGTTGCTCCACAACCACGAGGACGCGTCGTAGTTGGCCACCGCGTTGTCGGCGGCGCCCAGCCCGAGCACGGTCAACCCCATCGCGGCCAGCAACGCGACCACGACGCCGATGGTGACCAGCCCGCCCCGCAACCGGGTACGGGGTCGGGACGCCTGCGCCCCGGTGCTCGTGACGTCCTCGATGGTGGCCACAGCAGGCTGCCTCCCCGTCCCGGTGGGGGAGGCGCCCACGCACGTGTGGACCCTCCCCAGAGCCGGGAGCTATCATAGGGGCCGCCCGAGGAGCGTGGAACCCGCACCGTCCGCCTGTGGACACCCACCGTGTCGTGGCCGGACGGGCCGTCGGTCAGCGGGTGCCCGTGCCGCCTTCCCGGTCGGTGCAGACCTGCCCCGAGGTGGCGTAGGTGTCGGTCGAGTAGACCGCGAGGACGGTGAAGCAGTAGTCCAGCTTCGCGCTCAACCCGTTCACCGTGTAGCGGGTCTCCCCGGCGTCGACCGTGGCCATCACCCCCAGCTTCTGCCCAGCCCGGCCGCCGGCCACCACGAACGGCACCCCACCGTTGGTCGGATCGGTCCAGGTGACCGTGATCGTGGTGGAGTCGTCCTGCAACCGCAGGTCACCCGGCGGTGGGCCGCTCACCTTCGGCTTCGCCGACACGGGGGCGGGCGCGGGTGGCGGTGCGGCATCGCGGTTGAGCACCACCGCGCCCACCCCGACGACGGCGGCCACCGCCACCACCGCGGCGCCGACCACCACGGCCACCGTCGTCCGGTTGCGGCCGCGCGGCTCCGGCTCCTCCGCCACCGGGTACGCGGGCGGCTGGTGGAACGGCGCCGGCACCGGCCACGCGGTCTGGTCCGGGTACGCCTGCGGGCCGGGCTCCGGGCGCGTCGGCTCGGGAAACTCGAGCAGCTCGTCGTAGACCGGCAGCGACCGCGGCGCGTCGTCGCCGGTCTCCGGTCCGGCCTGGTCCGCGGGCTCCGGATCCGCCGGTGCCACCTCGTCCGTCGGCTGCTGCGACCCGTCCGCCGCCGGCTGCGGCGGGGCGTCGCCGGGCCGGTCGACTGGCTGCGACGGGGCCGCGCTGCTCCACGGCGGCGCGGTCAGCCCCCACGGCGGCACCGGCGACCCGCTGATCGGCGCGGCGACCGGCGGGCCACTCACCGGCATGCCGCCCTCCGGTCCGGGCGGTCCGCTCACCGGATACGCCGGCGGCCCGCTGACCGGGTAGGACGGTGATCCGCCAACCGGATAGGCCGGTGGTCCGCTGACCGGATACGCCGGCGATCCGCTTGCCGGCGGCACCGGCGCGGGCGCGCCCACCGGCGGTACGGCGGCAGTCGGAGCGCTCACGGGCGGCGCGCTGACCGGTGGAGCGTCGACCCGTGGCGCACCGACGGGCGGGGCGCTCACGGGCGGCGGTGTGCTCGCCGGGCCGCTTACAGGCGGCGGTGCGCTCCCTGGGCCGCTCACGGGTGGCGGTGCGCTGATCGGCGCGCTGATGACGGGCGGGCCGTCGATCCGGGGCGGGCTGCTCGCCTGCGGCGGCATGCCGAGCGACGCGCCACCGGCCGGTGGGCCGCTGACCTGCGCGTTGCCGGCCGGTGGCGCGCTGACCGGCGGTCCGCTGACAGGTGGCGTGCTCGTGGGCGGAGCGCTGATCGGTGGCTCGCCAACGGGTGGTGCGCTCAGGGGCGGACCACTCATCGGTGCGGCGCTGACCGGCGCGGCGCCTGCATGGGGTGGGTTGGCGGCCGGCGGTGCGCTCACCGGCGGGCCGCTGACCGGCGGCTGGCCCGGGGATGCGGTGGGCGGTGGGCCGCTCATCGGAGGAGCGCTGACCGGCGGAGCGGTGACGGGCGGGGCGCTGACCGGTGGAGCGGTGACAGGGGGAGCGCTGACCGGTGTCTCGCCGACCGGGGTGGCGGCCGGGGACGCTGCGGCCGCCCGCTCCGCCTCCTCGCGGAGCAGCGGCCCGATCTGCTGCACCTGGACGGTCGGCTTCGCCCAGCCCGGCGCGGGCGTGCCGGACGGGCGGGAACCGTCGGACCCGGCGCTCTCGTCCCGGCCCGCCGCCGACTCGTCGGACCGGTGTGGGGCCGGGCTCACCGGCGGTGCCGACGTGGGCGCGGACGAGGGCGGCACCGGGACGGCCGGGCCTATCGGCGGAGCTGACATGGGCGTGGAGGGCTGCGACGCCGGGTCCGCCGGGGAAGCCGACGTCGGCATGGGCGCAGGCGGCACCGAGCCGGTTAGGCCCATCGCCGGAGCCGGCGCGGGCACGGACGGGTGCGGCATCGGGTCGGCCGGGGGAGCCGACGTGGGCGCGGAAAACGGCGGTCCGGAACTCGGCGCGGTGCCGGTGACCGGCGGCATAGCCGGTGCCGGAATGCGCGGGGGCGGGGGCAGCGTGGCGGACGCCGGCGGGGCGGAGGTGGGTGCCGGGACGTGCGGCGCCGGGGGCATCGGCTGGGCGGTCGGCGGCATCGGGGGCAACCCCGCCGCCGCGCCGGACGCCGGCGGTGCCGGGTGCGGGACGGGTGGGGCCGGGATGACCGGTGCCGGCGGCAGGGTGGCCGGCGGAGCGGAGACGACCGGTGGCACCGGACCCGGCGCGGACGGTTGCGCGACCGGCGGGGCCGGGTGAGCTGCGGAGAAGCCCGGTGGGGCCGGGTGCGGTGCGGGCGGCGTGGAGACCGGCTGTGGCACCGCAGGCGGCACCTGGGTCGGCATGGGTGGGGCGGAGACCGGCGGCCGAGCCGGAACAGCCGAGGGCGGCGCGGCGGCGACCGGCGGCGGAGCCTGCATGCCCGGGTGCGGCGCGGCGGCCCGCGGCGAAGCCGGGGCGGGCGTGGCAGGCGGTAGATGGACCGGCGGCGCGACCGGCGGGACCGGGCCCCGTGCGGGCGGGTTCGCCGGTGGCGCGGAAGCCGGCCCCACGCCGGCGGACGGCCCCGGGAGCGGCACGGCCGAGGTGGGTGCCGGGTTGACCGGAGGCGGTGGCAGCGGGGTGGCCGCGGGAGCCGCCCGGGGTGGCACCGGTGCGGGGACGACCGGCGCTGGGGTCAGGGGCGCTCCCGGAGCGGGGGCGGGAGGCGCCCAGGGCGACGGCCGGGCTGGGCCGGTCTGTGGCGTCCACTCCGCACCGGCTGCGGGCGAGGTCACCCCCGGCGCCGCAGGAGCGGGTGGCGCCGGGCGGCGAGCGGTTGGAATTCCGGGCGCCGGTGGCGCGGCCGGCGGCTGGTGCGGGGCCGACATGGCCGGTAGCGACATCGTCGGTTCGGGCAGCGGGGCCACGCCGGGGTGAGCAGGGGCGGCGGAGCCGCCAGGCTGAGAGCCCGGCGCGGCGGGAGCGGCGGCGGAGCCGCCGAGATACTGGCGCGCGGTGCGTACCGCGGGGTGGTCCGGACCGAGCACCGCGGGCCCGGCGGTGGCCACCCGGGTGTAGTTGCGGCGGGCCTCGTGCCGATTCCCGAACTCCTCCGCCACCCCCGCCAGGTCGAAGCTCAGCGCGAGCATCAGCGGGTCGGCCTCGCCGCGGCGGCGCTCACCGGCCGCGTACGCCTCCTCCAGCACCCGCCGGGCGGCGGCCGGGTCGCCGGCCTCCCGGTGCAGGCGGGCGAGCAGGTGGCCGGTGGCCAGCACGTCGGGGTGGTCCTCCCCGTACGCCGGTCGGGCCGCGGCGATCGCGTCGTCGAGCAGGCGGCGGGCGGTGGGCAGATCACCGGCGGAGCGCAGGGCGAGGGCCTGGTGTTGTGCGGCGGTCAGGGGGGAGGGGTGTGACACGTGAGCAATGCTGCCCGGAATCGGGTGTCGGACGCCACCCGACCCCCGCGGAAATGGAAACCGGTCCCGCGGGCTGCTCCCGTCTCAGGGTCCTGGCCTGCGGAAACGTGGAGACGGAGCGGTGATGTGCATGATCCATCTGGGCCGTGTACAGTAATGCCCCGTGCGGCCCACCGGGGCGGCCGAACCGGTGACCAGGTCGCCGCGGCCGACAGGGTAGGCTGGACGAGTAAGTCCGGGTGGCGGAATGGCAGACGCGCTAGCTTGAGGTGCTAGTGCCCGTATAGGGCGTGGGGGTTCAAGTCCCCCCTCGGACACCAGTCTTCGTGCGGGATCACGGGAGCTCACCACCCTGGTGGCTCCCGATGAGGACTCCGCGTAGCACTCGTACAGACATCGATGACCGGGTCTCTCGGCTTCTCACGCTGAGGCCGGACGCCCGACTCCGGCGGTCGCCATGACGGCCGCCCGGCAACCACCCCGACGCCGGCCCGACGAGCAGCTCATCGGCGCGGTCATCCCCACCCCGCTTCCTCGCCCGGCACCGCCACCGGCCCCGATGCCGCAGCTGCCCGCAGCCCTCCCAGCTGCGCGGGAAACGGTCGACGACCTCGTCGTCGACGTGGCCCGCCCGGATGCCGACGGCCGCGTCGCGGCCCGAGCGCTGCTGCAGGCGCTGCGCTGGCCCGCCGGTCACCGCCTCCATGTCGACGTCACCGGCGGCCTTCTCCTGATCACTGCGGCACCCGGCGGGACGCACGTCGTGGGAGCCCGCGGGGCACTACCCCTGCCCGCCGCGGCCCGGCAGATGTGCGGCATCGCCGCGCACCAGGTGGTCCTGCTGGCGGCGGTCCCGGCCCGCGATCTGCTCGTCGTGCACCCCTCGAACACCATCACGCGGCTCCTCGCGGACCTGCACGCCGCCGTCCTCGGAGGCCCTTCCCATGCCGGCTGATCCGTCACGCATCGTCACCGCCCAGCAGATGCTCGCGTACCTCGGCCTCACCCCGGCCGACCTCGCCGCCGACCCTGACCTGTCGCGCGACATGCCGACGCTCGCCGACTACCTCCCGCGCGTCGCGGCCGCGGCCAGCCCGGGCACCCGCCGCACCTACGGCACCTACTGGAACCGCATGGCCGGCGTCCTCGGCCACCTGCGCTTGGACGAGGTGACCGCCAGCGACATCGAAGCCCTCATGCGCCAGGTCACCGCCACCGCCCGCACCCGACGCACCGGCCGCCAGGGCCGCCACGCCGGCGAACACGTCATCGCGGCCGCCCGCGCCGTCTACCGCAGGGCCGTCGCCGACGGCCACCTCACCGCCGCGGACAGCCCCGCCCACCGTGTGACCAAGCCACGCCGGCTACCCAGCCCTCGCCGGGCCCTCACCCCCGGCGAACTGCAGGACATCAACCTCGTCGCGCGCACCAGCGGCAACGACGTCATCCTCGACGCCCTGCTGCTGCGCCTACACACCGAAACCGCCTGCCGCCGCGGCGGCGCCCTCGCCCTGCGCCTGGTCGACCTCGATACCCGACACTGCCTGGTCCGCCTCACCGAGAAAGGCGGCACCCTGCGCTGGCAGCCCATCACCCCGACCCTCGGCGTCCGCCTGCAGGAGCACGCCCGGGCCTGGGGGGCGGTCCTGCCGACCGACCAGCTGTTGCGCTACCGCAACGGCCGACCGATCAGCAGCCGCCGCTACGACCACCTGTGGAGACGCATCGGCGAGCGCCTACCCTGGGTCGCCGCGCAGGGCATCTCCACCCACTGGCTCCGCCACACCACCCTCACCTGGGTCGAACGGCACTACGGCTACGGCGTGGCGCGTGCCTACGCCGGGCACACCGACCGCCGCGGACCCGCCACCACCACCTACATCAAGGCCGATCTCCACGCCGTCGCCACGGCTCTGGCCGCCATGACCGGCGAGCCACACCCGCTCGCCGCCTCAACGCCCACATCTGCCAGGTAGGCGACGGGCGATTCGCGGGCAACGGGTGAGGCCGTTACCCCTGCGCCCACGCGCTCCAGGACACCACCCAATCCCGCTCGGGCCGCACCGACGGCAGCGGCTGCTTCCCGAACAACTCGGCTTCGATCGCCTCTGCGGCTGCCCGCATCTCGGCCTCCGGGTCACGCAGCGGCTCGCACTCCACATGCAGGAGGTCACCGTGAACCAAGGTCTCGGTCGGGTGGCCTGCCACCAGCCGCTCCGTTGGTACCTTGACCTGCCACCAACGGCAGACCCGGCACCAACCCACCAATTCGTTCGGCGGCGGTCTCGGCCGGCACTGGTGGCGGACCAGTTGTGCGGTCGATCGCCACAGCCCGGCGAGCAACGGGCGCGTCAAGCAATCAGCTGATCTTGGTTGCTGAGGTGGTCATTGGCTGGCCGGGCTTAGCCGGCCATCGAAGGCGATCGGGAACACGTCGAGGAGTGCTTTCAGCGCATGCCCCATCGCCGGCGACCGGCATCGGTCGGGTCGAGGCTCATCAACGCGCTCAGCGGGCCTTCTTCGTCGCTCGCTTGCGGGGTGGCGTCAACAGGTCGGCTATCGCCGCGATCGCGGACGGGACGAGGCGGTAGTACGCCCAGACGCCGCGCTTCTCGCGTTCGAGCAGGCCGGCTTCGGTGAGGATCCGAAGGTGATGGCTCACGGTCGGTTGGGAGAGACCGAGCGGCGCGGTGAGGTCACTGACGGACGCCTCGCACTCCGGGGCGGACTGGATCAGGCTGAGCAGTCGCAGCCGTGCTGGGTCGGCGATTGCCTTCAGCACTCCGGCGAGCCGCTGGGCGTCGGCACGCTTGATCGGCTCGCCAGTAAGCGGCGAGATAGCAGGCATGGCAGTTTTCGCAGGTCCCACGTCTTCCATCGTTCCACGAACACCATCGATAGGCCGGTAGATCCGGAACCGGGCCGCCCGCCAGTTGCGGGTAGGGAGTTGTGATGACCCGTCCCGGCTGTGCCCGCGGTCGGACCGGCGAGTGTCCGCGGGGCAGATCATGATCGTCGGCGTCACATCAGAGCTGACCTGCACGCCGTCGGGACCGCCCTCGCCGCCATGACCGGCGCGCCACGCCCACACGCCGCGGCCGAACCCCCACGGTGAGGCCTCCACAAACCACCCACGCAGCCCACCACCCTGGCAGGGTGACGGTTGCTTTGGTGCTGGTCAGGGAAGGGGGCGTGGTGCGTACATGATGACCGCGACGCCGGCGAGGCAGATCAGCGCGCCGATGACGTCGTAGCGGTCGGGCCGGAACCGGTCGACGACCATGCCCCAGGCCAGAGAGCCGGCGACGAATATGCCGCCGTACGCGGCGAGGATCCGGCCGAAGTTCGCGTCGGGCTGGAACGTGGCGACGAAACCGTACGCGCCGAGGGCGATCACCCCGGCGGCGACGAACCACAGGCCGCGGTGCTCCCGCCAGCCCTGCCAGATCAACCACGCCCCGCCGATCTCGAACAGCGCGGCCACGGCGAACAGCAGGATCGAACGCAGGACGGTCATGACCACTGACCCTATCGGCGCCGCTCAGGACGGCGAGCAGGAGCACGCGCCGCCGGCGCAGCCGGCCGGGTGGGTGCGCCGGCGGGCGTTCCACCACCAGGCGAGGGCGGTCAGGGCGGCCAGGCCGACGGCGACGGCCCAGCCCGCGCCGCCGAGGACACCGGCGGCGAGCAGCAGCGGGATGGCGCAGCACGCCGCACATGCGACTGCGGCGAGAGAACCCAGGCTGGTGGGCAGCAGCCGGCGTAGTCGTTCGGCGGTACGGATCACGGGGTGTCTCCTCGGTGCAGATCGACGAACGGCAGGGGCAGCAGGGGCGGGTGGCGCAGGCGGTCAGGTCGTCGCAGCCGGCGTCGATCGCCGAGCGCAGCGTGGCGGCGATAGTCTGCAGGTCGGCGATGCGGGCTTCGACTTCGCTCAGTTTTTCGGCGGCGCGGGCCTGCAGGCCGGCGTCGCGACGCCCGTGCCGGTGGTGGCCCACCTCGAGGAGGTCGGCGACCTCGTCGAGGGTGAAACCGAGGCGCTGCGCGGTTTTGATGACGCGCAGGAGGGTCAGGCTGTCCGGTGGGTAGAGGCGGTGCCCGCCGGGGCTGCGCCTCGGTGCGGCGAGCAGGCCGCGGCGCTCGTAGTACCGCAGTGTCTGCGGGTTCACCCCGGCGGCGTCGGCCAGTTCCCCGCTGCGCAGCGACCCCGCACCCAGCCCGGTCACTGGGTGCTGCGCTCGGTGACGCGCTGCGCGAGTGCGTCGAGGACATCGGCGTGCGTGGCCGGGACCGTGGTGTCTATTACGACGTGGCCCGGCCGGTCGCTGGTGACGGTGAAGGTGAAGAAGGAGCAGCAGCGGCTCTCCCGCTGCGTGAGGTCTCGCACCGTGGCTTCGAGCTCGGCCGGCCCGGTCAGCGTCAGCCGCAGCCGGGTCGCGTCGACCCGATCGACATGAGCGACGGCGGCGGTGAACAGCGCGTCGAACTCGGCCACCCGCGGCGGCTGCTCTGCGGTGGGCAGGGTGCACGCGTCGGGCACCCAGCCCTGATCGGGGTATACCTCGATGGTCATGCGCCCACGGTAAGCCCGTACCTGGGTACAGGATGCAAGTCGCTGCGGACTACCAGCGGCCTTCGGACTCGGTGCCAACGCCGGGGTGTCGGGCCTCGGTGATGATCAGCCAGGTCAGCGCCAGCACCATCCAGGTAGCGAGGTACACGAACGCGGCATGCGGTGACACCGCGGTCCACAGGATGCCCGCGACGGCGCTGGCGGCGAGGTTTCCCAGGGCCTGCACGGTGGCCAACAGACCGAACGCCGAGCCGCGGATTCCCGGTGCGGCGAGGGCCGCAACGGCGGAGTGTTGGGCGGTCTCGACGCAGCCGATGGCGATGCCGGCGGCCGTGAAGGGGACCGCGAGGAGGACGAAGCTGGTGATGTCGACCGCGAAACCGGTGTAGGCGGCGCCGAACAGGGCCACGCCGGCGGTCAGGACCCAGATCGGGCCGCGGGTGCCGAGCCGGTCGGCGATCCGGCCGGCCGGCAGCGACGCGACGGTCGCGGCGAGGTTGTACAGCGTGTAGAGGGTCAACGCGAGGGCTGTCGCGGTCCTGGCGCTGTGACCCGGAGTGAGCAGCTCGGTGGCGCGCAGGATGAGCAGTGTCGCGGCGACGTTGCCGACCTCGAACGCCGCGACACCGGCCATCAACCGACCGAGGTCACCGCGTAGGACCGGCCGGATGCGGATGCGCAGCGGCACCCGGTCACGGGTGGCCGGTTTCGGGGTGTGCCGAATGGCGTAGACGATCGCGGCGGCAGCCAGCAGGCCCGGGATCACCGACAGGGTGATTGCCCACCGCACCCCGACGGTGGCGACCAGCGCAAGGGCCAACAGGGGTCCGACGACGGCGCCGAGATTGTCCATCATCCGTTCGAAGCCGTACGCCCGTCCGTACGCCGACGGGTGCACGACGTCGGCGAGCAGCGCGTTGCGGGCCGGTACGCGCAGGCCGCGGGCGGCCCAGGCGCCCGCGCGGAGGATGCCGACCTGCCACACGGAGGTGGCCGCGCCGGTGAGTGAGGCCAGCACGGCTGTGGCGGTGTAGCCGCCGACGGCCAGTCTGCGGCGGCGGGCGGGATCGTCGGCGAGCGCACCGCCAGCGAAACGGGCGGTGCCAGCCAGGGCGTCGGAGACGCCCTCGACCAGGCCGAGCGCGGCAGCCGGGGCGCCGAGGGTTGAGGTGAGCAGGCTCGGCAGCAGCGCGGTTGGCACCTCGTGACCGATGTCGGCGAGGAGGCTGGCGGCACCGATCCCACCGACGCCTCGGGTCAGCCACGGCTGTTCGCCCTGGACAGGTGTGGTCGGTGCGGTCGCGTCGGGCGGCATGGGGACGAGTCTGCTCTATTCCCTACAGAATTGGTAGAGAAGTGTTGCGTGACTCGGTGCGGACCGGCACCGGCGGCCCAGACGGGTGAGCGGGTCCGTCACGACGCCTGCGTGGTGGGATCCCTTGTTTGCTGGCGACTAGCGGGCGCGTAGCAGGCGGGCGGAGTTGGCGAGGATGCCGAGGTCGGGTACGGATTGGGCTGCTGCGGCGAGCATCACTGGCAGGATGCCGGTGGCGGCGAGGGTGAGGCCGAGGGCGTTGTAGCCGGCGGTGAAGCCGATGTTGACGCGGATCGCGCGGGCGGTGCGGCGGGCGATGTGTACGGCGTCGGCGACCAGGGTCCAGTCGTCGCGCATCAGCGCGATGTGGGCGGCTTCGATCGCGATGTCGCTGCCGGCGGCGCCCATGGCGATGCCGACGTCGGCTTGGGCGAGGGCGGGGGCGTCGTTGACGCCGTCGCCGACCATGACGACGCGGTGCCCGGCGGTCTGGTATTCGCGCACGACGGCGATCTTGTGTTCGGGGAGCAGGTCGGCCCGGTAGGCGATGTCCAGACGGTCGGCCAGCGGCGCGGCGGTCTGGGTGTTGTCGCCGGTGAGCAGTTCGATGCGGGCCAGACCGAGTCGCCGTAGTTGGGTGAGGGTGGTCTCGATCTCCGGGCGCAGGGTGTCGGCGGCGGCTAGCACACCGATGAGATGGTCGTCGGACGTGACGGCCAGCAGCGTCTTCCCGGCGGCGGTCAACTGGCCCACGCGCGGGTGGTCGGCGGCTTGCGGCACCATCCGCAGCCCGCCCACGGTGACGGTGGCGCCGTGGACGGTGGCGCGCACGCCGTGGCCAGGGTCGGCGGCGAAGTCGTCCGGTTCGGCCAGCGGCAGGCCGCGATCGGTGGCGGCGGCGCGTACCGCTGCGGCGAGGGGATGCTCGGAGTAGCGTTCCGCCGAGGCGGCGACCGTGAGCAGGTCGGCCTCGGTGCGTCCGTCCAGGGGCACGATGTCGGTGATCTGTGGCCGGCCCAGGGTCAGGGTGCCGGTCTTGTCGATGAGCAGCACGTCGGCCTTGGCGAGCAGTTCCAGGTACCGGCCGCCCTTGATGAGCAGGCCGCGCTGCGCGGCGGCGCCGACGGAGGCGAGCACGGCAACCGGGGTGGCCATCGCGAACGAGCAGGAGCAGGCGACGACCAGTACCGCGGCGGTGGCGAGGGTGTTGCCGGAGAGCAGGTACGTGGCGGCGGCCACGGCGGCCACGACCGGCAGGTAGTAGGCGGAGAACTTGTCGGCGATGCGCTGCACCGGCGCCCGGTGAGTCTCGGCCTGCTCGACCATGGCGATGACCCGGCCGAAGGTGGAGTCCCGGCCGATGGCGGTGGCCCGCATGCGCAGCGCGCCGAGGCGGGCGAACGAGGCGGCGAACACCCCCTGGCCCGGGCCGGCCTCGACCGGCATGGATTCGCCGGTAATCGCGGCTTGATCGATGGTGGCGTGCCCGGAGATCACGGTGCCGTCGACCGGGACCTGCTCGCCGGGGCGGACGATGACGGTCTCGCCGAGGCGGACCTGGTCGACTGGCACGTCGACCTCGACGCCGGCACGCTCCACCCGGGCGGTGCTCGGGGCGAGGGCGGTCAGTTCCCGCACGGCGCGGCGGGCCCGTTCCGTGGTGAACCGCTCGGCGTAGTTCGCCACGTGCATGAACAACACCACCACCACGGCGACCGGCCACTCGCCGACCATCAGGGCGGCGATCACGCCGACGGTCATCAACGTGTGGGAGGTGACCCGCCGTCGCCACGCCGCCCGAGCCACATTGGCGAAGATCGGGAAGCCGCCCGCGGCGACCAGCGCCAGGCCCACCCAGAACGGCACCCGATCGGTGAGCCGGTCGAACACCCCGAGCCATTCGCCGACTACGACGACCAGCAGCACCAGGCCCACCACCAGGCCGAACAGGGTCAGCACCGGCCGGGCGAACCCGAACCGACCCGACGGACGCCCCGCCGGCGCGCACCCGTCGTCGCAACCGCAGCCGCCCACCTCCGCAGCCGGTGCCACGGCCGCGACAGGCAGCACGACGTCGCCTTTCGGCGACGGCGAAGGTGGTGGAAGCGTTTGGCTCATGGCAGCCCTCCCGACACTCGCCCCCTCCGGCGACGACCAGACGGGGTAATCGTTCATGCGGTTACGCTAAAACTTGGAGCCGACTCCAGAATCAACCCCGATCGGGAAGACGATCAGTGACATGCCCGACACCACCACCCAGCCTCAAACGACCTGGACGATCACCGAGGTAGCCCGCCGGACCGGCGTCACCGCCGACACGATCCGCTACTACGAGCGCATCGGCCTGCTGCCCGCCCCGCAGCGCACCACCGGCGCTCACCGCCGCTACGGGCCGGCCACGCTTGACCGGGTTCAGTTCATCCAAGGCGCGCAGCGGCTTGGCCTGACCCTGACCGACATCGGGAATCTGCTCGCCGTACGCGACACGGGCGCATGCCCGTGCGAGCCCGCCGCCGACCTGCTACGCCGACGCATCAGCGACATCGACGCCGAGATGAGTCGACTCGCCGCCCTCCGCGTCGAGCTGGTCACCATGGCCGACGCCCTACCCGCCGAAAACTGCCCCAACCCCAGCCCAGGAACGTGGCGACCATCTCCACCGTCCTGACGCTCGCCAGGCGGGGTGTCACAGCCCGAATGCAGAAGCCCGTCATACGGTCCATCAGCGGGCGGCCCCAGGTCGGGTTGCTGTAGAACGGCACGTCCTGCGACGGGTCCGTGTCGCCGAGCACCGCTCTCGAATGCCAGGCCCATTCCCGGCAGGCCTCGGGCACGAGCCATTCCCTCGAACATGCCGGGACTGACCAGGGCGGGGTCGCCCGGAAGCTCGTCGTCCTCGTCGGCTCTCGCCGCTGCCGTCCGCACCGTCGGCGCCGGCCGCCGAAAACCACGGCTTGGCTGACGCTGCTCTGGTATCGCCACGGTGAGAAGCGCCTTCGACAGCCCCCGCTCAGCGGGCCTTCTTCGTCGCCTGCTTGCGGGGCGGGGTCAACAGGTCGGCGATCGCCGCGATCGCGGACGGCACGAGCCGGTAGTACGCCCAGACGCCCCGCTTCTCGCGTTCGAGCAGGCCGGCCTCGGTGAGGATCCGAAGGTGATGACTCACGGTCGGCTGGGAGAGACCGAGCGGCGCGGTGAGGTCGCTCACGGACGCCTCGCCCTCCGGGGCGGACTGGATCAGACTGAGCAGTCGCAGCCGGGCGGGGTCGGCGAATGCCTTCAGCACTCCCGCGAGCTGTTGGGCATCGGCACGCTTCATCGGCTCGCCAGCGAGCGGCGAGATAGCAGGCGTAGCAGTTTTCGCAGGTACCACGTCTTCCATCGTTCCACGAACACCATCGATAGGCCTGTGGAACCGGAACCGGGTCGCCGCCAGTTTGCGTGGTGGGGCATGACCCGTCCCGGCTTGTTCGCGCCCGGACCGGCGAGTGCCCGCGTCCCCCAGCGTGTCGGTGTCGCGGGTCACTCGGCATGATGATCGGCGGACGTATGGAGGTGCAAGGCATGCCTGAGTCGTGTGACGTGGTGGTGATCGGCGGCGGCCAGGCTGGCCTGGCTGCGGGTTTCTACCTGCGCCGCGCCGGCTTGGACTATGTCATTCTCGATGCCGTTTCAGAGGCCGGCGGGGCATGGCAGCACTACTGGTACTCCCTGCGTTTGTTCTCCCCGGCGGAGTACAGCCCGCTGCCGGGGTGGGGCATGCCGCGGCAGGAGGGGGAGGAGTTCCCCACCGCCGGACACGTGGTGGACTACCTGCGCGCGTACGAGAGGCGGTATGACCTGCCGGTGCGCCGGCCGGTCCGGGTACACGAGGTGCGGCCGGCCGGGGATTGCTTGGCGGTGGAGACCAACGCCGGGAGGTGGCTGGCCCGGTACGTCATCTCCGCCACCGGTACGTGGGAGTGCCCGTACGTGCCTGACATCCCAGGCCGTGGGGAGTTCGCCGGTCGGCAGCTGCACACGGTGGACTACTCCTCGCCGGAGGAGTTCCGTGGACAGCGGGTGATGGTCGTTGGCGGGGGTAACTCGGCGGCGCAGATCCTGGCCGAGGTGTCGCGGTTCGCCGAGTCCACCTGGGTCACCCTGCGCCCGGCGCGGTTCATGCCGGACGACGTCGACGGCCGGGTCCTGTTCGGTGTGGCCACCCGTGCGGCCGCCGGTGGCGCCGGTGGTGGTGTCAGCGATCTGGGGGACATCGTCATGGTGCCCAGCGTCCGCGACGCCCGCGATTGTGGAGTGCTGCACGCCCGCCCCATGTTCGCGCGGCTCACGGCACACGGTGTGCGCTGGCCGGACGGCACCGAGCAGCCCTACGACGCGGTCATCTGGTGCACCGGCTTCCGGCCCAACCTCACGCACCTCGCGCCGCTGCTGCCTGGCTGGCAGGAAGGCAAGGTGGCCATGGAGGGCACCCGGTCGGTGGACGAGCCCCGCCTGTACCTGCTCGGCTACGGCGACTGGACGGGACCGGCGTCGGCCACGCTGGTGGGCGCCGGCCGCACGGCGAAGGCCACGATCGCCGACATCACCGCCCGCCTCGCCGGATAGCCCGAGCCGGATCCGGCCGACGGGCCCGAGACCCGGTCAGCTTGGGCCAGGCCTCGGGCGAACCGGCTCAGGGCAGGGCGGTGAGCCGCCCGCTGGCAGGTGCCGGCGGGCGACAGCGAGTGCTGGGTGTCAGGCGGTGGGGTGCAGTTCGGTGAGGAGTTTTTCGACCCGGGTGCGGATCTCGTCGCGGATGGGGCGTACGGCGTCGATGCCCTTGCCGGCGGGGTCTTCGAGCTTCCAGTCTTCGTAGCGTTTGCCGGGGAAGACG
>NZ_JBUEGB010000066.1:0-37328 GCF_054963695.1 Micromonospora sp. RTBAU3-60
GGCGTCGCGGACGGTTTCCTTCCACGCGTTCGCCAGCACACCAAACCGGGCGTGTGTGCCGTCGGCCAACCACCGGTCCCGCACCTGCCGATCCCGCAACCCCGACCCGACGCCGAGAATCGAGCCGTACCGCTGCCACACCTCGCTACGCACCCGGCCCAACCGGCGGGCCTGCTCCACCAGAGCGGCGTACTTGCCTGGATTCAGCCGCGCCGAGTAGGCGATCCGGGTGACCTTCACCGGTCACCCTTCATGGCCAAGTCCGCCCTTTTCAACTCCTTCTCGTAGCGGCGCAGACCGTCCAGCCGGCCCGAGAAGGAGTTGACGACGGCCAGGAGGTCCTCGACCAGTTCCTGCCGTGGGGACAGGGACTCCTGGTTGGCGACGACGATCTCGCAGCCGCCGCGCGCCGCCAGATGCTCCACCAGGTCGAAGCCGAACCGGGCCAACCTGTCGGTGTGGGCCACCACCAGCGTGGCGACCTCACCCCGGTCCACCGCGTCCATTAACGCCAGGAACTTCTCCCGGCGAAGGTTCATCCCGCCGCCGACCTCGCTGATCCACTCGTCCACGGCCAGACCGCGAGCGAGGCAGAACTGTTGCATCGCCGCCACCTGCGAGGCCAAGTCGGCCTTCTGGCCCGGCGACGACACCCGGCAATACACCACCACCTTCCGCCGGTCGGCGTCGAAGCCCGGCTGCAGCACCCGGCGCACATCCGAATCGTCGAAATACCGCTGACCCGACGGCAGACGACGGGCGGTGATCCGACCCTCCGCCTCCCACCGACGCACCGTGCTCACCGAGCGGCCCACCCGCTTGGCAAACTCACCGATCCGATAGACACTGCCCACAACCGTCAACTATGGACAGCTCCAGAAAGGAAAGCAACCACTAGTAGCTGCTCCTCCGCCCGGTCAACCGACGTCCCGGCGTGCCGCCAGCCAGCTGCCCAGCCCGAACATCAGCAGTACGTAACCCAGCAGCACGACAGTCGGCACCAGCGCGCCGGCTGACTCGATCACGCCGGGGGTACCCCCGTCGAACTGCGACCGGGCGCCGAGCGCGCCGGCCAGCGCGCCGGAACTCGGTGCCAGCAGCACCTTCTGCACCGCCGTCAGCGGGCTCAGCACGAGGGCGAGCCCGCTGATCGCGTTCTCCAGGACCAGCGTCCAGATCAGACCGACGGCGATCGCGGTGGTGGCGCTGCGGAACGCGATCGCCAGGAACCAGCCGACGCTGGCGTGGGCGGTGCAGATCAGCCAGGCGGCGGCCACCGCACCGGCGAGGTCGGGGACGGGCGGCCACCCCGCGGCCCGTCCCTCGACGGCGGCCAGCGACCCGGTGGTCACCGCCAGCAGGCCGAAGGTGAGCACGGCGATCAGCAGGGTCAGGCCGCACAGGACGACGGCGTGCCCGGCCATCACCTGCCCGCGCCGGGGCCGCTGGGTGAAGAGGAGGTTCCACGTCCCCCAGCGGTATTCGTTGCCCACGACCAGCGCGCCAAGGATGACCACGATGGCGCCGCCGAAGAGCGGGAACAACCCGATCCCGGTGGGCACGAGCTGACCCGGCAGGACGCTGGCCAGCAGGGACTCGGCGGCGTCCGTCTCCTTCGGATCACCGGCGAGGGCCAGGTGCACGAGGTACGGGACGCCGATGCCGAAGACCAGCGCGAGGGCGGCCCAGGTCGCGGTGACCGTCCAGACCGCCGGCCGTTTCCGGTCGGCGAACCAGGCCGCCCGCACCGAGGCCATCATCGGGTGCCTCCCGTCGTGATCGTCTGCTCCTGGCGGGTGTGTCGCTCAGGCGCGGTGAGCTCCAGGAACGCCTCCTCCAGCGAGTGGCGCAGCGGGCGCAGTTCCCGTACGTCGATTCCGGCCTCGACCAGCCGCCGGTTGAGTGCCCCGGCGAGCGCCGGGTCCGTGGTGACCCGCAGCCGCCCGTCGACCGCCTCCACCGCCCGGACCCGGTCGTGCGCGCGTAGGCAGGCCGCCGCCTGGTCCATCGGGTCGGCGTCGATCAGCAGCACCGCCTGGCCCAGCGTCCCGCGCAGCTCGTCGGGCGTGCCGTCGGCGATCACCCGGCCGCCGTCGATGACCACGATGCGGTGGCAGATCTGCTCCACCTCGCCGAGGACGTGGCTGGAGAGCAGCACGGTCCGCCCGTCCCTGCCGAGCGCCCGGAGCAGCTCGCGGATGTCGGTCACCCCGGCCGGGTCGAGGCCGTTGGTCGGCTCGTCCAGGATCAGCAGGCTCGGCTCCTTGAGCAGGGCGGCGGCCACCCCGAGGCGCTGCTTCATGCCGAGGGAGTAGGTCCGGAACTTCGATCCCGCCCGGTCGGTCAGCCCGACCTCGGCCAGCACCCGGTCGGCGGCGGTGTCCGGCACGCCCGCGTACCGGGCGGCCAGCCGCAGGTTGTCCCGGCCGGACAGGTGCGGATAGAAGGCGGGCGACTCGATGAGCGCTCCCACCCTGGCCAGCTGCTCCGGGTGGCCCGGCGAGCGGCCCAGCACGCGGATCGAGCCGCTGGTCGGCCGGACGAGCCCGACCAGCATGCGCATGGTGGTGGTCTTGCCGGCCCCGTTGGGGCCGAGGAAGCCGAGGACCTCGCCCTCGCGTACCCGCAGGTCAAGGCCGTCGACCGCGGTGACCCCGCCGGGATAACGCTTGGTCACCTCATGAGCTTCAATGGCAAAACGGTCATTCCTCAACGTGGTACCGCAATCGTGCGATGCCGAGCGGCGCGCCGGCCGGCCGGCTTTTCTTTGCGTTCATCCGCAGTCCTTCGAATTCCCGACCGCGCCACAGGGTTAATTGTGTGCCGTCAATTACCTGTTGGTTTGGGCAGCGTGGGTCGATGGCGACCGGTTTGGCCCCCGATCGTGTCGCCGTTACCCGCCGTCGCCAGCGGCCAGCTCTGCCGTCATGAAAGGCCTTCTGACCTGCGGCGGCGTGGACGGCGCCCACAGCCTAGCGGAGGTTGATCGGCTCCGGAAGGTGGCTCGTGGGCGCGGGGACGAGTTTTTGTCTTAGCCGCAGCTCAATGCCCATGAATTCACTTGCGCCACTGTCCGGGGCGAAACATTCTGTTGACTTAATACTTGATCTTGGGCAGCATGAAGACACTTTCGGGACCGTCTAAGTCGTTGTCGTGGGGGACGCATGAACCAGCCGTCGGACGGTGGAGCAAGCCTGGAAATGCGCCCCAAGCTGCGGCACGACGTGGTCTTCCTGGACGCCCCGGCCGGCGCGTACCTGCGCGGCCCGGACAGCGCATTCCTAATCAAGGGCAAGTCCGCCTTTCGCTGGCTGACGTCGCTGAGCCCCTACCTGACTGGCGAGCACACGCTCGGGCAGCTCACCGCGGCCCTCGACCCGGGGCAGCGGCAGACCGTGCTCACCCTGGTCCGGGCTCTGATCTCCCGCGGGTTCGCCAAGGACGCGGGGGACCGCACCGAGCTGCCGGAGCCGGTGGCCCGCCGGTTCGCCGCCCAGATCGAGTTCATCGACCACTTCGCGGACGACCCCACCAGCCGGTTCCAGCGTTTCCACGCCGCCCGGGTGGCGCTCTGCGGCGGGGGAGAGGCGTTGCTCGCCGCGGCGAGCGGCCTGCTCCGCAACGGCTGCGTGCGGCTGGACCTCCATCCGGACGACGACCCCGGCCGGTACGCCGAGGCGCTGCAACCCGAGCTGGCGGACCTGCGCGCCGACGGCCTGGCCGCGGAGGTCCACTTCCCCGGCGGGGCGCCCGACCTTCGCGCGGTGGACGCGGTGGTCCACTGCGCCGGCCCCGCCGGTCTGGCCCACCTGGCCGAACTGGCCCGCGCCTGTCACCGGGACGGTCCGCTGCTCGTGCCGGTGCTCTGGGACGACCGGCGGGCGGTGGTCGGGCCGACCGTCGGGGCGGGACGGACCCCCTGCTGGCACTGCGCCCAGCTCCGGCTCGCGGCCGGCGACGACCCGGCGGCGGCCGCGGAGTTCTGGCGGCAGTTGGCCGTCGGCGACCCCGGCGTCGCGGCGGCGCTGCCCGAGGTGACCGCGCGGATGCTCGGCAACGCCGCCGCCTTCGAGCTGTTCCGGGCCCTCACCGGCGCGGTCGCCCCGGACACCGCCGGCGGGGTGCTGCTGCTCGACGCGTCCACCCTGGAGTCCAGCCGGGAGCGGGTGCTGCCGCACGCCGGGTGCCCGGTCTGCCGGGACGTCGAGGTGACCGAGCCGGGGCCGCCGGCGGAGTCCGACGACGAGACCTACCAGCGGGCCGAGGCGCTGGTGTCGCCGAACGCCGGCGTGTTCACCCGGTTCGTCGACGACCCGCTGGAGCAGGCGCCGCTGAAGACGGCGCGGCTGCGGCTGCCCGGCCGGCGCGGGCCGCGCGAGGTGACCGCGTTCGACGTGCACACCGTGATGGGCGCCCGACTGGCCGCCTACCGGGCCGCGGTCCGCGACCACGCCGCCCGGTACCCGGACCTGGCCGCGGCGGTCACCGCGTCGGCGGCCGAGCTGCGCGAGCGGGGCGAGCACCCGGTGCCCTGGACGGAACTGACGTCGGCGACCGTCGCGCCCGACGACCGGCGGCCGATCCGCTGGCTGCCGGCCGTGGGACTGGGGCGGGCGGAGTCCGGGTGGGTGCCGGCCGCGCTGGCGCTGCCCACCTCCGCGTTCAACGCCGAGGGCTGGGCCGAGCCGACGGTGGCCGGCGCGGCCGCCGCCGGGACCCTCGACGAGGTCATCGACCAGGGGTTGGCGGACGCGCTGGCCTACCGGGCGCTGACCGCCGCGCTGCGCGGCCGGGGTGAGCTGCGCCCGGTGAGCGAGGAGGACCTGGTCGGCGACGACGACACCGCCTTCGTGGTCAAGGCCGCCCACCGGTTCGGCCGCCGGCTGTCGGTGTTCGCGCTGGCCGGAGCCGAGCCGGCGGCCGCCGTGCTCGCCGTCGCCGAGCCGCCGGGCGGCGGTGACCGGGACTGGGCGCTGGCCGGCGGGTTCGACTCGGTCGCCACCCGGCTGGCGGCCGTCCGGGACGCGGTCGGACGCGTCCAGGTGCGGCACTTCGAGGACGCCGTGGCCGACCTCGGCGACCCGGTGTTGCGCGACCTCGACCCGGCCACGCTCGCCGTCGGCGCCACCGCCGCCGGTCCGGCGGGAGCGGCCACCGACCGGGCGGCCGTGCTGGCCGCGCTCGACGCGGCCGGGATGAGCGCTCTGCTGGTCGAGACGACCACCCGGGACGTTCGGGCCACCGGGGCCTTCCGCAGCGGGGTGGTCCTGCTGCGCCGGCCCGCCCCGGCGGCCGACTGAGCCACCACGTCAGTGGTTTCGGCGAGGCACGCACCACGGAGGGAGGTGGAAAATATGCCGATCACCCTGAACGACGAGCTCCGCGAGCTGGAGACCGAGACCTTCGAGATCGAGGAGGTCGAGGACGGCGGCGAGGCGCTCGCCGCGACGAGCTCCAGCTGCTCCTGCTCCAGCTGCTGCAGCTGCAGCACGTCGAGCTGCTGCAGCACCAGCACCAGCACCTCCAGCTGCGGCTGACCGGGTGAACGGGGTTGCCCCCGACGCTGACGACTTCCAGTCCCCGGTGGGACGCCGCACGAACGACGCACCATCGCCGCCGGCCCACACCGGCGAGTAGCCCCTGCGTGCCTCCGCTGGATCCACCGTGGTGGTGCGACGCGCACCCACCGATGACTGGCGCGACCGCGGCTCAAGGAGAGGCCCGTGCCGACACGACCCCCGACATCCGGCGTACTACCCGACTCGGTCCGCAGCGAGCTGCGCGACCTGCAGACCGAGACGTTCGAGGTCGAGGACATCGCTGAGCTGTCCGCCGACCTGATGGACATCTGCAGCAGCAGCACGAGCACGTCCAGCTGCTCCAGCTGCAGCACGTCCAGTTGTTGCAGCTGCACCTCGTCGAGTTGCAGCAGCACCAGCTGAGCCACGGCACCGCCGGTCGCTCCGGACGCCCGGCCGGCACCGCGGCTCTGATCGCCCTGAGGGGAGGTGGAAGGAAATGCCGGAACTGACTGAGGAACTCCGCGCGTTGGAGACGGAGACGTTCGAGATCGAGGACGTCGACGCCATCGACGCGATGGTCATGGACTGGTCCAGCTCCAGCTGCTCCTGCTCCAGCTGCTGCAGCTGCAGCACATCGAGCTGCTGCAGCAGCAGCACCAGCACCGGATGCGGCGGCGGCTGACCGAGCCCACCGCCGTGACCGTCCCCGCCGGCGAGCCACGTCGGCGGGGCGCCGGTCCCCTCCCATCAGCACAGGTAGCGACCGCAGACGGGTGAACCGCATGATCGTCGATGTCCGGACCACCTCCACCGGGTGGGACAGCAGCCTCAAACAGCTCGGCGAGGCGTTCCACGAGCGACGCCAGGACCGGGCGCGGCAGCCGGCCCGCCCCACCGCGCCGCTCGACGGGGTCACCGTGCGCATCGCCGCCCTCGGTTTGACCGACGCGTACGCCGACGGCGGCGAGGGCCTCACCGGCGACGTGGTGCCGATCTGGCTGCACGGCGCGACCGCGCTGGTCGGGCCACGCTGGATGGGCGCCGGCGACGCGGCGGGCGACCGGCCCGGCCCGTGCCCGCTCTGCGTGCAACGGCGCTGGCAGGCCATCCGGGTACGCGACGAGCGGCACGCCCTGGAGCACCAGGCCCGGGTCGGCACCGTGGCGCCGCTGCCCCACCTGACGCCGTTCGCGGTCGACGCGCTGTGGCAGCTCCTCCTGGACGCCTGCCGCCCCCGGACCGAGCGGCCCGGTGTCGGCCGCCTGCGGCAGCTGCGGATGGACACCCTGGAGACCACCGTGGTCGAGGTGCTGGCCGACTCCGAGTGCCCGGCCTGCGCGACCGTCCGGCCGGACACCGCGGAGGCCGCGGTCATCCCGCTCACCAGCCGGCCCAAGCCGGACCCGTCCGCGTACCGGCTGCGGTCGGCCGGCGAGCTGGACCTCCCGGTCGCCGCGCTGGCGAACCCGGTCGCCGGGGCGCTGGGCGGCAGCGCGCTGCGCGCGTACAACGCCACCGCCACCGCGCCGGTGACCGGCTACTTCCGGATCCGCAGCCGCTACGACCTGCACGAGATGTGGTGGAGCGGGCACGCCAACAGCTACGGCAGCAGCGAGACCTACGCGCTGCTGGAAGGGCTGGAGCGGTACGCCGGCCAGTTCCCCCGGGCGCGGCGGACCACGGTCGTGGACAGCTACGCCAACCTGGCCCCGGACGCCCTCGACCCGGCCGGTCTGGGCTACCACCCGGCGTTCTACCACGGGCACGGGCTCTACTACGCCCCCTACTCGCCGGACGAGCCGATGCCGTGGGTCTGGGGGTGGTCGCTGCGTGACCACACCCCCCGTCTCGTCCCCGAGCAGCTCGTCTACTACCTGGACCGCCGCACCGACCACCGCAAGTTCGTCCAGGAGTGCTCCAACGGCTGCGCCAGCGGCAGCTGCCCGGAGGAGGCGCTGCTGCACGGCATGCTCGAACTCATCGAGCGGGATGCCTTCCTGCTCGCCTGGTACGGCTCCGCCCGGCTGGCCGAGATCGACCCGGCCACCTGCCGGGACGAGCGGGTGCACTTCATGCTCGACCGGGTGGACCTGCTCGGCTACGACATCCGGCTGTTCGACACCCGCGCGGACCTGCCCGTCCCGGTGGTCACCGCAGTGGCGGTCAAGCGCGGCGACGGGCTCGGTCAGCTCTGCTTCGCCGCCGGCGCCAGCCTCGACCCGGACGACGCGGTCCGCGCCGCCGTCTGCGAGACCGCCTCTTACGTGCCCGGCTTCGACGAACGGGTCGCCGCCAGCGAGCCGGAGCTGCGCGAGATGACCCGGGACTACACCAAGGTCACCGAGCTGAGCCACCACGCCCTGCTCTACGGGCTGCCGGAGATGACCCGCCACGCCGCGTTCCTCTTTGACGACCCGCCGCTGCGGTCGATGACCGAGCTGTACGGCGACTGGCTGTCGGCCCGGCCGAACCACGACGACCTGCGGGCCGACATGGAGTACCTCACCGGGCTGATCGCCGGGCTCGGCGGCGACGTCGTCGCGGTCGACCAGACCTGCCCGGAGCAGGAGGTCGCCGGGGTGCACACGATGGCCGTGGTGGCGCCCGCCCTGGTCCCCATCGACTTCGGTTGGCAGCGGCAGCGGGTGCTCTGGAGCGACCGGCTGGAGCGCCACCTGGCCCGGGGCACGCAGGGACCCGACCGGCTCGGCGCCACCGGCCGCAACCCCCACCCGCACCCCTTCCCGTAGGAGCACCGACATGCAGCAGGAGGCCCTCGAGGTCGTCCGGGAGTACGCGCAGGCGGTGTTCCGCCGGGCCCGGGTCCCGATGGAACCGCTCAACTACGAGGTGGACTGGGCCGACCAGCCCTCCCGGCACACCAGCTACCCCAGCGCCCCCCGGGTGCCGCTGCCGGTGGCGCTGCCCGACCTGCCCACCCTGCGTGACCTGTTCACCGGGGAGCACCTGCCGCCGCCCGGGGGCTGGTCGCTGGACAGCCTGGCCACCCTGCTGCGCCTGTCGTACGGGGTGCTCGACCGGCGGCTGACGGTGAACTGGAACCAGGACCTGGCCAAGCGGGCGCACTTCGAGCACGCCGTCTGGGGGCGGGGCACCGCCTCCGGCGGCGGCATGTATCCGGTGGAGCTCTTCGTGGTCGCCGGACCCTCCGCGCCGCTGCTGCCCGGGGTCTACCACTACGGCACCGGCCAGCACGTGCTGGAGCGGCTGGTGCTCGGCGACGTCAGCGGCACGGTTCGCGCCGCCGTCGGCGACCCGGCGGGCGGCGCGGACAGCTTCCTGCTGGCGAGCATCCGGTTCTGGAAGAACTCGTTCAAGTACAACAGCTTCTGCTACCACGTGGTCACCCAGGACCTCGGCGCCCTGCTCGGCTCCTGGGACCTGCTCGCCCGCGCGCTCGGCGTGCCGCTGCCCCGGCTGCTCGGCTTCGACCCCGCACCGGTGGACCGGCTGCTCGGCTTCGACAGCGACCGGGAGAGCGTCTTCGCGGTCGTACCCCTGCACTGGGCCGGCGCCCACCCGGACGGCGACCCGGCCGCGGACGGCGGCACCGGCCCGGACGGCGGCGGCCGCTCGGTCGGGCACGGAACGGCCGGCGAGCGGCCGGGCACGGAGATCCGGGTCCGGTACCCGGCCTTCGAGCGGTCCCGCCGGCTGCGGGAGTTCCCGGCCGTGACCGACGTGCACCGGGCGGCGGCGGCCCCCGCCGCTCCGGCCCCGGACGCCCTGGCGGACGCCGCGCCCCGCGAGCTGCCCGGCGACCCGCTGGACCTGCCCGCGCCGCAGCTGGAGCGGCTGGCGCGTCCCCTGTCGACGGTGCTGGCGACCCGATCCAGCAGCTTCGGCCGGTTCCGCCGGCCGCCCGAGCTGACCGCCGCGGAGCTCGGCACCACCCTCGCCTTCGCCACCGCCGGCCGGCACCACCCGGCCGACGTCGGGCCGCCCGGTGACGCGCCGGCCCTCACCCGACTCTGGGTCTTCGCGAACCACGTCGAGGGCCTCGCCGCCGGCACCTACGCCTACTGCTCCCGACGGCACGCGCTGCTGCCCGCCGCGGCCGAACCCGACGGCGGCATGTCCGCGTTCCTGCAACAGCAGTACTTCCTCACCAACTACACGATGGGGCAGGTCGGCGCGGTGCTGGCCATCGCCGGCCGGCTGGACGCCGTGCTCGATGCCGTCGGCCCGCGCGGCTACCGCATCCTCAACGCCGAGATCGGCGCCGTCGCCCAGCGGGCCTACTGCGCCGCCACCGCGCAACGCCTGGGCTGCGGCGCGGTGCTGGGCTTCGACAACGTCGCCATGGACGAGGCCCTCGGCCTCACCGGGAGCGACGAACGAACCGTGTTGTTCCTCCTGCTCGGGCGGCACCCCGACGGCACCGCAGACCTGGTGTACCGGCTGTGACCACCCGTATCACGAAGACGTCGACGAAGGAGAGACCCGTGACGGTGTCCCTGCCCGCACCAGCGGTCACCGAGCTGACCTGGCGGATGCCGGAGGTGTTCATGCTCCGCACCGCCGGCCTGCCGCTGGAGGTCGCCGATCGGCTCGCCTTCGACCGCAGCGCCGCATGGGCCCGCCGCGCCCTCGACCTGGAGGACCGGCTGCGGGTCACCGGGCCGCCGCTGGCCGACGCGCTGCAGGAGGCGGTGGCCCGCAACCTCGCCGACGACCGGCTGCGGCGGCGGCTGATCCGGCTGCGCCGGGACGTGTGGAACCTCCGCCGGCCCGATCCCGCCGACCCCGCGGCCTGGCCGGCCGGTCCCCTCGGCGGGGACACGCACCGGCTGCTGGTCGACTGGCTGGAGACCTTCGCCGCGTACCGGCGGGAGCTGGCCGACGGCGCGGCGGTGCTGCACGCGGAGCTGGCGGAACGCCGGACGGTGCTGCACGAGCTGGCCGAGGACCCCGACCTGCGCGGCGGCATCCTGCTCGCGTCCCCGTCGCTGGACCAGTACCTGCCCGCGTACCTCGCCACGCCCGGCCGGCTCGGCAAGCGGGCCCGGCGGGTGGAGCGGTCGCTGCTGGAGTACGCGCTGCGCACCGCCGCCAAGACCAGCCCGTTCAGCCGGCTGACCACGGTCAACGTCGGCACCTTCGGCCCCGGCGGCGGCGGGCTGCTCGACGTGCTGCCGGTGACCGACCGGACCGGGGAGGCGAAGCGGGGCGCGGCCCGGCTGAACCTGGCCGCGCTGGGCCGGTTGTCGGCCATCGTGCTCGCCGACGAGGCGCTCCGCGCGGACCTGCCGGTGGCGCTCACCACCGGCTGGCGCATCGAACGCGGCCGGCTGCGCTACCTGCGCCGGCGGCGGACCAGCTCGGAGGACGGCGACGCCGCGATCACCCTGGAGTCGATCCACGAGTCACTGTTCGTGCTGCCCACCGGTCGGGTGCTGCACGACATCCTGGCCGCGCTCGACGGCGACCGGGTCCGGCGGATGGCCGACCTGGTCACCGAACTGGCCACCGACGACCGCCCGGCGGCGGAGATCGAGCAGTACCTGCACCACCTGCTGCGGGTGGGCCTGCTGGTGGTGCCGAACCTGCACCTGGACATCCACGCCGACGATCCGGTCGACGGCTACCGGCGGGCGCTGCGCGAGATCGGCCGGGACTGGGCCGACCAGCTCGCCGCGCGGGTCGACACCGTCAACGGCCTCGCCGCCGGCTATCCCGACCACGACGTGGCCGGCCGCCGCCGGGTGCTCGCCGACATCCGGCGGGAGCTGGCCGCGGCCCACGCGGACCTCGGCCGCGCCGACGTCCCGGCCCCCCGGACCCTGCTGTACGAGGACGCCACCCTGCGCACCCGGGTGCCGGTCACCGCCGACCGGGGCCGCTGGGAGCGGGACGTCCTGCCCGGCCTGCGGGCGCTGGCCCGGATCATGCCGGTGTTCGACATCAACCTGCCGCGCCGGCTGGCCACCAAGGGCTTCTTCCGGGCCCGCTACGGGGCCGGTGGACGCTGCGACGACCTGCTCACCTTCGCGCACGAGTTCCAGCAGGACTTCTTCGAGCACTACAGCGGGCGGATGATGCGCCGCCGGGCGTTCGACGCCGACAACGCGTACGTGCGGCAGGAGAACTGGTTCCGGCAGGCGGAGATCACCGCGCTGGACGACGCCCGGATCGAGGTGGCCCGGCGGATGAACGAGGCGTACGACCGGCTGCCGGCCGGCGCCGAGGAGCTGCGTCTGGACGACGACTTCATGGCCGACATCGCCGCCATGGTGCCGGAGACGCTCGGCACGCTCGATCCCCGGTCCTTCTTCCTCCAGCTCGCCGACCAGGGTGACCGGCACCGGGTGGTGGTCAACCGGATCTACTCCGGCATGACGCTGCTGTTCTCCCGCTTCGCCCACCTCTTCGCCGACCAGGACCTCGCCGGCACGCTCCGCGCCGAGCTGGCCCGGCTCCAGCCGCCGGGCGCGGTGCTCGCCGAGCTCAAGGGCGGGTACGACGCCACCAACCTGAACCTGCACCCGGCGGTCACCCCGTACGAGCTGGTCTGTCCGGGGGAGATCAGCTTCCGGCCGGCCGGCGAGCAGATCCACATGGACGACCTCAGCGTCGAACACGACCCGGTGGCCGACCGGCTGCTGCTGCGCTCGCGCCGGCTCGACGCCGAGGTCATCCCGGTCTACCTGGGCTTCCTGCTGCCGATGGCGCTGCCCGAGGTGCAGCAGGTGCTGCTCACCTTCGCCTACCTGGGCATGGCTCAGCCGGACCTGTGGGCCGGCACCACCGTGCCGCTGCCCGGCCGCGGCATCGCCGGGTACCCGCGGATCGTGCACGGCGACCTGGTGCTGCAGCGGCGGATGTGGAAGCTGCACCCGGACCACCTGCCGCCGGCGCGTACCCCGGAGCAGAGCGACGCCGACTGGTTCCTGCGCTGGCAGCGGTGGCGACGCGACAACGGCCTGCCCCGGCGGGTCTTCGCCACGCCGGAGGGCACCCGGCTCACCCCGGCCGCCGGCGACGACGCCGGCCAGCCCGCGGCGGGCGGCCGGCCGGACCACAAGCCGCTCTACGTCGACTTCGACAGCCACTTCTGCCTGCAGTTGCTGGAGGCGACCGGACGGGGTGCGGGTAGCCGCCTGGTGCTCACCGAGATGCTGCCGGACCGCGACGAGCAGGTGCTCCGAGGCCCGGGCGGCACCCACGTCACCGAACTGACCGTGGAACTCAACGGCGTCCGCGCCGGAAAGGTGGACCGATGACGGACTTCCCCTCCCCGGTGGAGCACGGCTGGCTCAGCGTCCACGTCTTCTACGCCAGCAACGCCAACCCGATGCTCGTCGAGGGCGTCCGGCCGCTGGTGGACGAGCTGCGGGCCGAGGGGCTGATCAGCCGGTACTTCTTCATCAAGTACTGGATGGAGGGGCCGCACGTGCGGCTGCGGGTGCTGCCGGCACCCGGCGTCGATCCGGCGGTGGTGCGGGCGCGGGTGGACGAGGCGATCGAGGCGTTCCTGCGCCGCCGCCCCGCTCTCTACGAGGTGGACAGCGAGGGGCTGGGCGACCTCTACAAGCAGATGTTCCTCGCCGAGTACGGCCGGCAGCGGTGGGACGAGGAGTACGGGCCGGACGGCGTGATGCCGATGCGGGCGAACAACAGCTGGCACCTCATCCCCTACGAGCGGGAGTACGGCCGCTACGGCGGACCGGCGGGGATCGAGCTCGCCGAGTGGCACTTCGAGCACTCCAGCGACGTGGTGCTGGACCTGCTGGCCACCACCAACGTGCACGTCCGCCCGGTGCTGCTCGGGCTCTCCGCCCAGCTCAGCATGATGATGTGCGCGGTCTTCCTCGGCGACGACCGGCGGATCGCCGACTTCCTCGACGAGTACCGCAGGTTCTGGGAGGTCTCCTACTCGGAGCCGAGCGACGACTACCACGCCAGCTTCGACACCAGCTACCGGCGGATGGACGCTGCGTTGCGCGGGCGCCTGGCCCAGATCCGCGCGGCCGCCGGGGACCGGGCCGACGTCCGGCCCGGCGGCGTGGAGGGCCGCTGGTCGGCGCACTGCCGGGAGCTGCGGGACCGGGTCACCGCCGCGGTCGAGCGGGGTGACCTGGTGTTCCAGCGCGGCGGCGGCGAACCCATCCCGGTCCGCGACCTGGCCGTCGCGCTGCCCATCCTGCTCAGCTCGTACGTGCACATGACCAACAACCGGCTCGGCGTGAGCATCCTCGACGAGATCTACCTGTCGTACGTGATGCGCACCGCGCTGCTCGACGACCTCGCCCCGGCCGGCCCGCGATGACCACCGTGGACGCGACCTGGACGCGGCCCCGGCTGCGGGCCGGGGTCGTGCTCGGCGCGGGTCAGTGGCGGGGGGAGAAGCTCGTCCACCACGTCAAGGACCCGGAGACTGGCTGGTACTACCGGATCGGGCCGCGCGAGCACTTCCTGCTGTCCCGGATGGACGGCACCCGGACGCTGGACGACCTGGCCACCGAGTACGCTGCCGCGTTCCGGCGGCGGCTCGGGCCGGAGAACTGGCAGCAGCTCTTCGGCATGCTGCACAAGCGGCAACTGCTCGACGGCGCCACCGATCCGGCGGCCATCGCCCGGCTCACCGCGGCGGCCGCCGACGGCGCCGCGAAGACCCGGCGGGGTCCGCTGTCGGCCCGCTGGCCGCTGTACGACCCGGACCGGTTCTTCGACCGGCTGCTGCCCCGGCTGGCCCCGCTGTTCACCTGGTGGTTCGTCCTGCCGGCGCTGCTGCTGGTGCTGGCGGTCGCCGGGTACGTGGCGCTGCACCTGCCGGCGCTGCTCGACGTGGTGGCCCGCGGCGACCGCCCGCTCGCCGCGATCCTGGCCGCGGTGGTGATCACCTGGGTGATCGTCTTCCTGCACGAGTGCGCCCACGGGCTGACCTGCCGGCACTTCGGCGGGCGCGGCACCGAGATCGGGGTGATGTGGCGCTTCCCGCTGCTCGCCCCGTACTGCAAGGTCGACGACATCGTGCTGTTCACCCCGCGCCGGCGGGTGGCCACCGCGTTCGCCGGGGTGTTCGTCAGCATGCTGGCCCTGGTGCCGTTCGCCGCCATCCGGCTCTGGGGCCCGCCCGGGGCGCTGTCCGACCTGGCCGGCACGATGCTGCTCTTCGGCACGGCGACCGCCGCGCTCAACCTGGTGCCCTTCCTCCGGCTCGACGGCTACTACATGCTCAGCCACGCGCTGAACCTCGGCGACCTGCGGGCCGACAGCTACCGGTTCTACGGTCGGCTGCTACGCCAGGGGCCCGGCGCGGTGCGGGGCTATCGTCCCCGCGACCGGGTGGCGTACGCCCTCTACGGGCTGGCCTCCCTGGCGTTCGCGGCGACGGTGCTGACGCTGCTGGTGCACTACTGGTACGTCTCGCTGGCCCGCTGGGTCGGCCCCGGGTGGGCCGTCGCCATCCTGGTCGCGGAGGCGGTGGTGCTGCTGGCCCTGGCCGCCCGCGTGGCCCGCCGGCGCCCGCGGAATCCCCCGACCTGACGCCCCCCGCACCACCACGTGGAATACTGCCCCAAAGGGGAAAAGTAGGGCAGATCTATATGGCCATCCGGGGTGGGGCGGCTGAGCTGCCGGGGAGCCGTCAGCCCCCGCAGCGGGCCGGCTTCGTCGAACTGCTCTTCGACGTGGTGCTCGTCTTCGCCCTCACCCGCCTCTCCGCCCGCCTGTCCGAGCACCTGAACTGGCACGGCTTCTACTCGGCGATGGTGCTGACCCTGGCCCTCTGGTGGCTCTGGTATCGCATGGCCTGGACGGCCAACCGGTACGACCCCACCCGTCCGATGATCCAGGTCATGGTCATCGTGACCATGTTCGGCGCCCTGTTGATGGCCGCCGCGTTGCCCGCCGCCTTCGAGAACTACGCGATCGTCTTCGCCGGGGTCTACGTCGCCGTCCAGGTGTTCCGGCACCTCTGGCTCGTGCTGTTCGGCGGGGACGGTTACGCCCGCGGGGTCAGCATCCGGATCGTCTTCTGGGCCTGCATCTCGGCGGTGCCGTGGATCGCCGGGATCTTCACGGCCGGCGACCTGCGACTGGTCTGCTGGACCGTGGCGGTCCTCATCGACTACGCCGCCGGGGTGCTGGACTTCCCGACGCCGTGGCTGGGCCGAGCCGAACTGCGGGGCCAGCCGATCGCGGAGGAGCACCTGACGGAGCGCTACCGGCAGGTGCTCATCATCGCCTTCGGTGAGACCATCCTGACCTCCGGCATCCAGATCAGCCCGTACGGTTTCCAGCGCGACCGGACGGGCGCCCTGGTGGTGGCCTTCCTGATCACCGTGCTGCTCTGGCAGATCTACTACTACCGGGCGGGCGAGCTGCTCCCCGCTGCCATCGCCTCGTCCCGGCGCCCGGCCTACCTCGGTGACGTCGCGTCGTACGCGCACCTGCTCATGGTGATCGGCGTCGCGGTCAGCTCGGTGGGGGACAAGCTGATCATCTCGCAGCCTTTCGGCGAGATCGAGCTGTCCCGGGTCATGGTCATCCTCGGCGGGCCGGCGTTGTTTCTGGCCGGCCGGTCGATGCTCGACTACGCCGCGTTCAGCCGGGTCTCCTGGTCACGTCCGATCGGGCTGCTGGCGCTCGCGGTCCTGATCCCGGTGAGCCTCCTGCTGCCGCCCCTGCTGGTGGCCGCGGCCGCCGTCCTGGTCCTGGCCGGCATTGCGATCTCGAACGCCATCAGCTGGCGGATCTACCCGCGGAAGATGTCGCCGGCGTCCGGCCTGCCGCTGCAGGGCTGAGGGCAGGCAGCGCGATCATCGGACGGACCGAAGGTTCATGCAGTCGCCTGTATGAACTTGCAACGCGCTGCCCGCCCTGCTAGCCTTCTTTGCATAGTCATGCGGAGGTGAGTATGGGTATCCGGGTTGCGGTTGCCGGGGCGAGTGGATACGCCGGTGGTGAGCTGCTGCGCCTGCTCGCCGGGCACCCCGAGTTCGACCTCGTCGCGGCCACCGCCCACTCTCAGGCCGGCCAGCCCGTCGCCGCCGTACACCCGCAGCTCGCCGGGCTGGACCTGGTGCTCGGGACGACCGACCCGGCCACCCTGGCCGACGCGGACCTGGTCTTCCTGGCCCTGCCGCACGGTGCGTCGGCGGCCCTCGCCGCGGCCCTCCCCGCGACCGTCAAGGTGGTCGACCTCGGCGCCGACCACCGGATGGGTGACCCGGACGCCTGGTCCCGGTACTACGGCGGCCCGCACGCCGGGGCCTGGACGTACGGCCTGCCGGAGCTGCCCGGCCAGCGGGCCGCGATCGCCGCGGCGAGCCGGGTGGCCAACACCGGCTGCTACGCGGTGGCCACCACGCTGGCGCTCGCCCCGCTGATCGCCGCCGGCGCGGTCCACCCCACCGACGTGGTGGTGGTCGCCGCCTCCGGCACCTCCGGCGCCGGCCGGGCCGCGAAGGCCCACCTGCTCGGCAGCGAGGTGATGGGCGACCTGTCGCCCTACAAGGTCGGCGCCCACCAGCACGTGCCCGAGATCAAGCAGGCCACCGGGGCGGCCAGCCTCTCCTTCACCCCGGTGCTCGCCCCCATGCCCCGAGGCATCCTCGCCACGGTCACCGCCGTACCCACCGGCGACGCCGACCCCCGCGACGTGCTGGCGCGGGCGTACGCGGACGCGCCCTTCGTGCACGTGCTGCCCGAGGGGGCGTGGCCGCACACCGCCGCCACCGCCGGCTCGAACTCGTGCCACCTCCAGGCCACCGTCGACGTCGACTCCGGCCGGGTGATCGTGGTCAGCGCCATCGACAACCTGGGCAAGGGCGCGGCCGGCCAGGCCGTGCAGAACGCCAACCTGATGCTCGGTCTCCCCGAGACCACCGGACTCTCCGTGTTTGGCGTGGCACCGTGAGCGCGAGGAGCGCAGCGAAGCGGAGCCCCGCAGCCGCGAACGAAAGGACGGCACCGTGACCGTCACCACCCCCCGAGGCTTCCGCGCCGCCGGTGTCGCCGCCGGGCTCAAGGCCAGCGGCGCCGGCGACGTCGCCCTGGTCGTCAACGACGGCCCCGACGCCGGGGTGGCCGGTGTCTTCACCGCCAACCGGGTCAAGGCCGCCCCGGTGCTCTGGACCCAGCAGGTCGTCCGGGGCGGCGTGGTCCGCGCCGTGGTGCTCAACTCCGGCGGGGCGAACGCCTGCACCGGCCCGGCCGGCTTCCAGGACACCCACGCCACCGCCGAGCACACCGCCGCCGCGCTCACCGCGGGCAGCCCCCGACTGATGCTCGGCGCCGGTGAGGTCGCGGTCTGCTCCACCGGCCTGATCGGCGAGCGGCTCCCCATGGACAAGCTCCTGCCCGGCGTACGCGACGCCGTGCGCGGCCTGTCGCGCGACGGCGGGCAGCCGGCCGCCGAAGCGATCATGACGACCGACACCCGGCCCAAGACCACGGTGGCCGCCGGCAGCGGCTGGACCGTCGGCGGCATGGCCAAGGGCGCCGGCATGCTCGCCCCGGCGATGGCCACCATGCTCTGCGTGCTCACCACCGACGCGGTGGCCGGGCCGGAGACCCTCGACGCCGCCCTGCGGGCCGCCACCCGGGTCACCTTCGACCGGATCGACTCGGACGGCTGCATGAGCACCAACGACACGGTGCTGCTGCTGGCCAGCGGCGCGTCCGGCATCGCGCCCACCGCGGCGGAGCTGACCGCCGCGGTCACCGCCGCCTGCCACGACCTGGCCCAGCAGCTCATCGCCGACGCGGAGGGCGCCACCAAGCAGATCGCCATCGACGTGGTCGGCGCCGCCACCGAGGACGACGCGGTCGAGGTCGGCCGGTCGGTGGCCCGGAACAACCTGGTCAAGACCGCGCTGTTCGGCAACGACCCCAACTGGGGGCGGATCCTCGCCGCGGTCGGCACCACCGCCGCCGCGTTCGAGCCGGACGAGGTCGACGTCGCGGTCAACGGGGTGTGGGTGTGCCGGGGCGGCGCCGCCGCCGAGGACCGCGCCAAGGCGGACCTCACCGGCCGGGACGTCACCATCCGGATCGACCTGCACGCCGGCGACGCCGCCGCGACCATCTGGACCAACGACCTGTCGCACGCGTACGTGCACGAGAACTCGGCGTACTCGACATGAGCCTCACCGCGGACCTCACCCGGGCCCAGGCCAAGGCCGAGACGCTGATCGAGGCCCTGCCCTGGCTGGCCCGCTTCTCCGGCGCCACCATCGTGGTCAAGTACGGCGGCAACGCCATGGTCGACCCCGAGCTGCAGCGCGCCTTCGCCGCCGACATGGTCTTCCTCCGCTACGCCGGCCTCAAGCCGGTCGTCGTGCACGGCGGCGGGCCGCAGATCTCCGCCATGCTGGGCCGGCTCGGCATCGCCAGCGAGTTCAAGGGCGGCCTGCGGGTCACCACCCCGGAGGCGATGGACGTCGTGCGGATGGTGCTGGTCGGGCAGGTCGGCCGGGAACTGGTCGGCCTGATCAACGCGCACGGCCCGTTCGCGGTCGGTCTCTCCGGCGAGGACGCCGGGCTGTTCACCGCGGTGCGCCGCCCGGCGTACGTGGACGGGGAGCCGGTGGACGTCGGGCAGGTCGGCGACGTGGAGTCGGTGGACGTCTCGGCGGTGGCCGACCTCATCGCGACCGGCCGGATCCCGGTGATCTCCACGGTCGCGCCGGACGCCGACGGCGTGCTGCACAACCTCAACGCCGACACCGCCGCCGCGGCGCTCGCGGTCGCGCTGGACGCGCGCAAGCTGGTCGTCCTCACCGACGTGCCCGGCCTGTACGCGGACTGGCCGGACACGGCCAGCCTGGTCAGCGAGATCAGCACCGACGAGCTGGCGAAGCTGCTGCCGTCCCTGGAGTCGGGGATGGTCCCCAAGATGGAGGCCTGCCTGCGGGCGGTGCGCGGGGGAGTGCCCGCCGCGCACGTCGTCGACGGCCGGGTCGCCCACTCCACACTGCTTGAGGTGTTCACCTCGGAAGGGTTCGGAACGATGGTGATCGCGTCATGAGCACGCTGGTGGAACGCTGGGGTGCGGCCATGATGGACAACTACGGCACCCCGCCGCTGGCGCTGGTCTCCGGTTCCGGCGCCGTCGTGGTCGACGAGGCCGGCCGGGAGTACGTCGACCTGCTCGGCGGCATCGCGGTCAACGCCCTCGGCCACGCCCACCCGGCCGTGGTGGCCGCCGTCAGCAAGCAGGTCGCCACCCTGGGGCACGTCTCCAACCTGTTCGTCGCCGAGCCGCCGGTCGCCCTGGCCGAGCTGCTGCTGGCCCTCGCCGGCCGCCCGGGCCGGGTGTTCTTCGCCAACTCCGGCGCCGAGGCAAACGAGGCCGCGTTCAAGCTGTCCCGGCTCACCGGGCGCAGCCACGTGGTCGCCACCCACGGCGGCTTCCACGGCCGCACCATGGGCGCCCTGGCGCTCACCGGCCAGCCGGCCAAGGCCGACCCGTTCCGCCCCCTCCCCGGCGACGTCACCCACGTGCCGTACGGCGACGCGGCGGCGCTGGCGGCGGCCGTCACCGACGCGACCGCCATGGTGATCCTCGAGCCCATCCAGGGCGAGAACGGCGTCGTCGTACCCCCGCCCGGCTACCTGGCCGAGGCCCGGCGGATCACCGCCGCCCACGGCGCCCTGCTGGTGCTCGACGAGGTGCAGACCGGCATCGGCCGCACCGGGCACTGGTTCGCCCACCAGGCCGAGGGCGTCGAGCCGGACCTCGTCACGCTCGCCAAGGGGCTCGGCGGCGGGCTGCCCATCGGCGCCTGCCTGGCCTTCGGCCGGGCCGCCGACCTGCTCCGCCCCGGCTCGCACGGCACCACCTTCGGTGGCAACCCGGTCAGCTGCGCGGCCGGTCTCGCGGTGGTCTCCACCATCGCCCACGAGGGACTGCTCGACCACGTCAAGCGGATCGGGGAGCGGCTGCGGCGCGGGATCGAGGCGCTCGGCCACCCGCTCGTCGCCGAGGTACGCGGCGCCGGCCTGCTGCTCGGCATCGTCCTCGACCAGCCCGTGTCCGGCGCGGTGGCGACCGGGCTGCGCGACGCCGGCTTCCTGGTCAACCCGGTGCAGCCCGGCGTGGTCCGACTCGCCCCGCCGCTGATCCTTAGCGCCGCGCAGGTCGACGCCTTCCTCGCCGCCCTCCCGGCCGCCCTCGACGCCGCCGCCACCCCGACGGAGGTCCCCGCATGATCCGGCACTTCCTGCGCGACGACGACCTGTCGCCCGCCGAGCAGGCCGGCGTGCTCGACCTCGCCGCCCGGATGAAGGCCGACCGGTTCGCCCACCAGCCCCTGGCCGGCCCGAGGTCGGTGGCGGTGCTCTTCGACAAGCAGAGCCTGCGCACCCGGTTCTCCTTCGACGTCGGCATCGCCGAGCTGGGCGGGCACCCGCTCGTGGTGGACACCCAGGTCACCCACTTCGGGCGGGGCGAGACCCTGGCCGACGCCGGCCGGGTGCTCTCCCGCTATGTGGCCGCGATCGTGCTGCGGACCCACGGCGACGACCGGATCGCCGAGGTCGCCGCGCACGCCGCCGTGCCGGTGGTGAACGCGCTCACCGACACCTACCACCCCTGCCAGCTGCTGGCCGACCTGCTCACCGTCCGGGAGCGGTTCGGCGCCACCGCCGGGCGCACCCTGGCGTACGTCGGGGACGCGGCGAACAACATGTCGCACTCCTACCTGCTGGCCGGGGCGACCGCCGGGATGCACGTCCGGGTCGCCGGGCCGGCCGAGTTCCAGCCCGACCCCGAGGTGGTCGCCCGGGCCGAGAAGATCGCCGCGGGCACCGGCGGCTCGGTCCGCGTGCTCACCGACCCGGTCGCCGCGGTCCGCGCCGCCGACGTGGTCGCCACCGACACCTGGACCTCGATGGGCCAGGAGGCGGACGGCCTCGACCGGATCACCCCGTTCCTGCCGTACCAGGTCAACGACGCGCTGCTCGGCCACGCCGCGGCCGACGTCATCGTGCTGCACTGCCTGCCCGCCCACCGGGGCGAGGAGATCACCGACGAGGTGCTCGACGGGCCGCGCAGCGCCGTTTTCGACCAGGCGGAGAATCGTCTGCACGCCCAGAAGGCGCTGCTGACCTTTCTCCTGGAGGCATCCACCCCATGACCGCGCCGCTGACCCGTGCCGCCCGGCACGCCCGCATCGTCGAGCTGATCCGTGACCGGGCCATCCACTCGCAGACCGAGCTGGCCGACCTCCTCGCCGGCGACGGCATCCAGGTCACCCAGGCCACCCTCTCCCGGGACCTCAAGGAGTTGGGGGCGGTCACCGCGCGCGGCGGCGACGGGCGCGGCGTCTACCTCATCCCGGAGGACGGCCACCGGCCGCTGCGTGAGGCCGAGGCCGCGCCGGCCCGCCTCGTCCGGCTGCTGCGCGAGCTGCTCAACGGGGTGGACTCCAGCGGCAACATCGCCGTGCTGCGCACCCCACCGGGCGCAGCCCACTACCTGGCCAGCGCGTTGGACCGAGCGGGCCTGCCCGAGATCGTCGGCACCATCGCCGGCGACGACACCATCCTCGTCGTGGCTCGCGAGGCCGTCGGCGGCGCCGCCTTGGGCGACAAGCTCGCCGGCTGGGCCCGCCGGGAAGAGAACGTTGAAGGGAGCACCACACCATGACCGAGCGGGTCGTCCTGGCGTACTCGGGAGGGCTGGACACCTCCGTCGCCATTCCGTACCTGGCCGAGCAGACCGGCGGTGAGGTGATCGCGGTCGCGGTCGACCTCGGGCAGGGCGGCGAGGACATGAACGTCATCCGGCAGCGCGCGCTGGACTGCGGCGCGGTGGAGTCCGAGGTGGTCGACGCGCGCGACGAGTTCGCCGCCGAGTACTGCCTGCCGGCGATCCGCGCCAACGCCCTCTACATGGACCGCTACCCGCTGGTCTCCGCGCTGTCCCGGCCGCTCATCGTGAAGCACCTGGTGACCGCCGCCAAGAAGTACGGCGGCACCATCGTGTCCCACGGCTGCACCGGCAAGGGCAACGACCAGGTCCGGTTCGAGGTCGGTCTGGGCGCGCTCGCCCCCGACCTGAAGATCATCGCCCCGGCCCGGGACTTCGCCTGGACCCGGGACAAGGCGATCGCCTTCGCCGAGGAGAAGGGGCTGCCGATCGACGTGTCGGCCAAGTCGCCGTACTCCATCGACCAGAACCTGTGGGGCCGCGCCGTCGAGACCGGCTTCCTGGAGGACATCTGGAACGGCCCCATCGAGGACCTGTACTCCTACACCGCTGACCCGGCGCAGGAGCGGGACGCCGACGAGCTGGTCATCACCTTCGACGCCGGCGTGCCGGTCGCCGTCGACGGCGAGACCGTCACCCCGTACCAGGCGATCCTGGAGCTCAACCGGCGGGCCGGCGCCCAGGGCGTCGGCCGGCTTGACATGGTCGAGGACCGCCTCGTGGGCATCAAGAGCCGCGAGGTGTACGAGGCGCCCGGCGCCATCGCGCTGATCACCGCCCATCAGGAGCTGGAGAACGTCACCGTCGAGCGGGACCTGGCCCGGTTCAAGCGCGGCGTCGACCAGCGCTGGGGCGAGCTGGTCTACGACGGCCTCTGGTTCTCGCCGCTGAAGCACGCCCTCGACGCGTTCATCGACGACGCCCAGCAGCACGTCTCCGGCGAGGTGCGGCTCACCCTGCACGGCGGCCGGGCCACCGTGACCGGGCGGCGCTCCGAGGCCAGCCTGTACGACTTCGGCATGGCCACCTACGACACCGGCGACACCTTCGACCAGTCCCTGGCCAAGGGCTTTGTCCAGCTGTGGGGCCTGCCCAGCCGGATGGCCGCCGCGCGGGACGCCCGGCTGGGTGGCTTCTGATCGTGAACAGCACAATGGGTGGGGTGGACGACAAGAGCCTGACCGAGAACAGCGCCGCCACCAACCGGACGAGCCTCTGGGGAGGCCGGTTCGCCGGCGGACCCTCCGAGGCGCTCGCGCGGCTGTCGGTGAGTGTCCAGTTCGACTGGCGTCTCGCCCCGTACGACATCGCCGGCTCCCGGGCGCACGCCCGGGTGCTGGCCGGCGCCGGCCTGCTCGACCCCGAGGAGCTGGGCAGGATGCTGGCCGCGCTGGACGACCTGGAGGCCGCCTGCGCGTCCGGGGCGTTCCGCCCGACCGTCGACGACGAGGACGTGCACACCGCGCTGGAACGCGGCCTGCTGGAACGGCTCGGCAGCCTCGGCGGCAAGCTGCGCGCCGGCCGCTCCCGCAACGACCAGGTCGCCACCGACCTGCGGCTCTACCTGCGCGACCACGCCCGGGGCGTGGCCGCCCGGCTGGTCGAGCTGGCCGAGGCCCTGGTCGAGCAGGCCGAACGGCACGTGGACACCGCCGCCCCCGGCATGACCCACCTCCAGCACGCCCAGCCGGTCACCTTCGGGCACTGGCTGCTCGCCCACGTGCAGCCGCTGCTGCGTGACCTGGAGCGGCTGCGCGACTGGGACGACCGGGCGGCGATCAGCCCGCTCGGCGCGGGCGCGCTCGCCGGTTCCGGCCTGCCGCTGGACCCGGTGGCGGTCGCCAAGGAACTGGGCTTCCGCACGTCCTTCGCCAACTCGATGGACGCGGTCGCCGACCGGGACTTCGTCGCCGAGTTCCTCTTCGTCACCGCGATGATCGGCGTGCACCTGTCCCGCCTCGGCGAGGAGGTGGTGCTCTGGACGTCGCACGAGTTCGGCTGGGTGGAGCTGGACGACGCGTTCGCCACCGGGTCGTCGATCATGCCGCAGAAGAAGAACGCGGACATCGCCGAGCTGGCCCGGGGCAAGTCGGGCCGGCTGGTCGGCGGGCTGATGAGCGTGCTCACCATGCTCAAGGGCCTGCCGATGACCTACGACCGGGACATGCAGGAGGACAAGGAGCCGGCCTTCGACGCGGTCGACACCCTCGAACTGCTGCTGCCGGCGCTCGCCGGGATGATCGCCACGATGACCGTACGCGTCGACCGCCTGGTCGCCGCCGCGCCGGTCGGCTTCTCCCTCGCCACCGAGGTGGCGGACTGGCTGGTCCGCCGGGGCGTGCCGTTCCGCGACGCGCACGAGATCACCGGCCGGCTGGTGGCGCTCTGCGTGGCCCGGGACTGCGCCCTGGACGAGGTCTCCGACGCCGACCTCGCCGCGGTCAGCCCGCACCTGGACCCGTCGGTGCGGGACGTGCTGTCGGTGCGCTCCGCCCTGGCGGCGCGGACCACTCCCGGCTCGACCGGCCCGGGTCCGGTCGCCGACCAGCTCGCCGCCGCCGCGGACAAGCTGGCCGGCTGGCGCGACTGGGCCGCCGAGCGGGTCGTACCCCGCTGATCCGGGGGCGGCTACCCGGCACAGAAGGAGGCCCTCAGCTCTGCTGCTGAGGGCCTCCTTCTGTGCCGTATCAGCACTGCTCGGCGAACTCGACGACCGCGCGCCACCTCCGCGGGTCGAAGGCGAGCACCGGACCGGCCGGGTGTCAGGCCGTCGGCCGCTCCCGCTTGGGCAGCTTGGCCACCACCGCGTCGTACGACCCGTCAACCGCGTCGATCAGCTCCTCGTCGGGGATCCCACCGTCGAGCCGCAGCGTGTTCCACCCCGACCGGCCGATGTAGGGGGAGGGGCGGGCGTCGTCGGGGAACCGGTGCAGCCACTCGTCGGCGACCTCCCGGGACGGGCCGCACTTCAGGCCCACCCGCGCCACGCCCTCCGGTGCGCCGAGAAAGGCGAAGATCCTGCTGCCCACCTTGACGACCTCGTCGCCCTCCCACGGCTGGTCCAGCCAGGCACCCGGCTTCGCCAGGCAGTAGGCCCGCATCTCGTCGCGCGTCATCGCGTCCTCGTCCCGTCCACCCGGGCAGTCTCGCCGGGCCCTGTGACACTTCCGCCGGTCAGTCCGCGGTGCCGGTGCGTACGGTGATCCGGTCGTAGCGCTGCCGGGCCGCCTGGGCGCTGCCCAGCCCCAGCCCGAAGGCGATCGCCTGCCAGGTCAGCCCCCGGCCGCGGGCCACCTGCACCAGCCCCGCCTCGAGCGCGTCCACCTCCGCCCGCACGTGCGGGACCAGGGTCAGCGCCGCCATCAGGTCCGCCTGGTCGACCGGCTCCTCGCCGGGTTCCAGCTCCGCGCCGCCGGCGAGGGCCATCACCAGCGTGGCCGCCTCGTACGCGTCGGGGACGTCGGGGTGTGCGTACCGCCGGCGGCGGGCATTGGTGCCGGCGTGCCGTTCGGCGATCCGCAGCAGGGCGGCGTAGTTGCGGTGCGCGCGGGCCTGGGCCGCGTCCGGAGCGGTGAACGGGTCGTTGTCCAGCGTGGGCATGTGTTCCATGAGACACCGTTGAACATTGTCTTGTCAACAGGGCATTGAAAAGCTCGCCGGCTATCGTCGACCCATGACCAGTGCCGAGCCCACCACCGCCGACCTGGCCGACCTGCTGACCGGACCGGTCGTACCGGCGGCCCGCGGGCTGCTCGGCTGCCTGCTCACCGCCGGCGGGGTCACCGTCCGGATCACCGAGGTCGAGGCGTACGCCGGCACCGCCGGCGACCCGGCCTCGCACGCGCACCGGGGCCGGACCCGGCGCAACGCCGTGATGTTCGGCCCGTCCGGGCGGGCCTACGTCTACTTCACCTACGGGATGCACTGGTGCATGAACGTGGTCACCGGCCCGGACGGGGAGGCCTCGGCGGTGCTGCTCCGCGCCGGCGAGGTGGTCGACGGCCTGCCCACGGCCCGGTCGCGGCGCCCTGCCGTACGCCGGGACGTGGACCTGGCCCGCGGGCCCGCCCGGCTCTGCGCGGCGCTCGGCATCGACGGCACGTTCTACGGCGTCGACCTGCTGGGCGACGGCCCGGTACGGCTGCGGCCCGCCACGGCGCCGGTGCCGGCGGCGGCGGTCCTCGCCGGACCCCGGGTCGGGGTGACCGGGGCGCACGACGTGCCCTGGCGGTTCTGGCTCGCCGGCGACCCGACGGTGAGCGCCTACCGCCGCCACGTGCCCCGCACCCGCCGCTGACCGGGCCGGGTCGCGGACCCGCGTTGGACGGCGGTCCGGGCTGGTCATCGGCCCGGCGGAGGGGCATCCTGTCGGAGGGGGTGACCATAATCACGACGCCGGTCCCGCCCGCGTCGTCCGCTCCGCCGGATGCCGCCCGGACCCGGCGACCACCCGTTCGGCACAGATCGGAGGACCGGCATGGCGACACTGCTGGCGATCGGCACCGGCAAGGGGCTCTTCCTCGCCACCAGCGCCGATCGGCGCGCCTGGGAGGTGAGCGGCCCGCACTTCCCGATGACCGGCGTCTACGCGGTCGCCGTCGACAAGCGGGCCGGCCGGCCCCGGCTGCTCGCCGGGATGACAAGCTCGCACTTCGGGCCGAGCGTGGCGACCAGCGACGACCTCGGCGCCTCCTGGCAGGAGCCCGACCGGGCGCCGGTGGCCTTCCCGGCCGACACCGGCGCGAGCCTGGGCCGGGTCTGGCAGCTCACCCCGGCTGGCGTCGACCAGCCCGACGTGGTGTGGGCCGGCGCCGAGCCGTCGGCGCTGTTCCGCTCCGACGACGGCGGACGCAGCTTCGAGCTCGTCCGGGCGCTCTGGGACCATCCGCACCGCGAGTCCTGGGCCGCCGGCTTCGGCGGCCAGGCGATCCACAGCGTGCTGCCGCACCCACGCGACCCGGCCCGGCTGGCGGTGGCCATGTCCACCGGCGGGGTCTACCGCACCGAGGACGCCGGGGCGAGCTGGACGCCCGGCAACACCGGCATCCGGGCCTACTTCCTGCCCGACGAGTGGCCCGAGTTCGGGCAGTGCGTCCACAAGATCGCCCGGGACGCCGGCGACCCGGACCGGCTCTACGCGCAGAACCACCACGGTGTCTACCGCTCCGACGACGACGGCCGCACCTGGACCTCGATCGCCGCCGGCCTGCCCAGCGACTTCGGCTTCCCGATGGTCGCCCACCCGTCCCGCCCCGGCACGGTCTACGTCTTCCCGCTGGTCGCCGACGCCCAGCGCTTCCCGGCCGACCACCGCTGCCGGGTCTACCGCTCCACCGACGCGGGCGACAAGTGGGAGGCGCTCTCGGTGGGGCTGCCCGACGAGCCGTTCTACCCGTCGGTGCTGCGCGACGCCATGTGCGCCGACGACGCCGACCCGGCCGGCGTCTACTTCGGCACCCGCTCCGGCGAGGTCTACGCCAGCCCGGACGAGGGTGACTCCTGGTCGCTGGTCGCCGCCCACCTGCCGGACGTGCTCTGCGTCCGGGCCGCGGAGATGTGAGTGGTCACCGTGCTGCTGCCCGGCCCGCTGCGCGGCGAGGCGGGCGGCGCGAGCCGGCTCACCGTCGCCGTCACCGGCACGCTGCGGGCCGTCCTCGACGAGCTCGACGCCGCCTGGCCCCGGTTGGGCCGCCGGATCCGCGACGAGCGCGGCGAGCTGCGCCGCTACGTCAACGTCTACGTCGACGGCGAGGACTGCCGGCACGCCGGCGGGCTGGACGCCCCGGTCGGCGACGGCGCGGAGGTGCAGGTGCTCCCGTCGGTGGCCGGCGGCTGACCGGGGCGGCGCGCCGCAGCCCGATCCGCTAGGGTCGGCGGCTCCGGACCGACGAGGGGAGCGGCGCGGTGACCGCGTACGAGGCGGGCTACCTGTTCGGGTACGTGGGCTGTCCGGCCCTGCTGGTGGCCCTGATCGTCGGCGTGGTCCTGCTGGTGCAGCGGGCGCGCCGGAAGTCGGCCGCTGCGGGCCGGGCGACGCACCAGGGGCAGTACCCGCCCCCGGGCCAGTTCCACCCCGGTCAGCCCTTTCCCGGCCAGCCCCTCCCCGGCCAGCCCTTCCCTGGCCAGCCCCAACCGCAGCACGGCTGGCAGCCGGCCCCGTACCCGCACCCGGGCCAGCCGTATCCGCCGCCGGCTCAGCCGTACCCGCCCGTTCAGGCGCCGGGGTCGGCGTACCCGCCAGCGGGCGGGCCGCCGTACGCCGGCCAGGGGTGACGCCGGCGGGCTCCGGGCGGCCGGCGGGTGGTGAGCTGGGCCACCTCGCCCATGACCCACGACGGAATAGTTGACTCGTCAAATATGTTGTGGGGTGCGATCCGGGCCGCACCGGTCCGGACGTCACGCGAGGAGCTGGGTCATGCAGTTCGGAGTCTTCACCGTCGGCGACGTCACGGTCGACCCGACCAACGGGCGACTGCCGTCCGAGCATGAGCGGATCAAGGCCATGGTGGCCATCGCGCTCAAGGCCGAGGAGGTCGGCCTGGACGTCTTCGCCACCGGCGAGCACCACAACCCGCCGTTCGTGCCCTCGTCGCCGACCACCATGCTCGGCTACATCGCCGCCCGCACCGAGCGGCTGCTGCTCTCCACCTCGACCACGCTGATCACCACCAACGACCCGGTGAAGATCGCCGAGGACTACGCGATGCTCCAGCACCTGGCCGACGGCCGGGTGGACCTGATGATGGGGCGCGGCAACACCGGCCCCGTCTACCCGTGGTTCGGCCAGGACATCCGCAACGGGATCCCCCTCGCCATCGAGAACTACGACCTGCTGCACCGGCTGTGGCGGGAGGACGTGGTCGACTGGAAGGGCCGCTTCCGCACCCCGCTGCAGTCGTTCACCTCGACTCCGCGCCCGCTCGACGGCGTACCGCCGTTCGTCTGGCACGGCTCGATCCGCAGCCCCGAGATCGCCGAGCAGGCCGCGTACTACGGCGACGGCTTCTTCGCCAACCACATCTTCTGGCCCAAGGAGCACACCCAGCGGATGGTCGGCCTCTACCGGCAGCGCTTCGAGCACTACGGCCACGGCTCCGCCGACCAGGCCATCGTCGGCCTCGGCGGGCAGGTGTTCATGCGGAAGAACTCCCAGGACGCCGTCCGCGAGTTCCGGCCGTACTTCGACAACGCCCCGGTCTACGGGCACGGGCCGTCGCTGGAGGCGTTCAGCCGGGAGACCCCGCTGACCGTGGGCAGCCCGCAGCAGGTCATCGACCGCACGCTCGGCTTCCGCGAGTACGTCGGCGACTACCAGCGCCAGCTCTTCCTGATGGACCACGCCGGGCTGCCGCTGAAGACCGTCCTGGAACAGCTCGACATCCTCGGCGAGGAGGTCGTCCCGGTGCTGCGCAAGGAGTTCGACTCGCTGCGGCCGGCGCACGTGCCGGAGGCGCCGACCCACGCCTCGCTGCTGGCCGCCGCGGGCGGCGCCAGGGACAACACCGTCCACGCCGTCGACGACGTGACCGGCAAGGCGCCCGAGGAGGCCCGATGACCCGGCGCACCCTGGCGGTGGTCTCGGCCGGCCTCGGCCAGCCCTCCTCGACCCGGCTCCTCGCCGACCAGCTCGCCGCGGCCGCCCGCGACGAGCTGGTCGGGCGCGGCGCCGAGGTGGAGATCCGACCGGTCGAGCTCCGCGAGCACGCCCACGACGTGGTGAACCACCTGCTCACCGGGTTCCCGTCGGCCGCCCTGCGGGAGGCGCTGGACACCGTGGCGGCAGCGGACGGCCTGGTCGCGGTCACCCCGATCTTCAACGCCTCCTACAACGGGCTGTTCAAGTCGTTCTTCGACGTGGTGGACCGGGACGCCCTGGCCGAGCGGCCGGTGCTGATCGGCGCCACCGGGGGCACCGCCCGGCACTCGCTCGCCCTGGAGCACGCGGTCCGGCCGATGTTCGCGTACCTGCGCGCCGTGGTGATGCCGACGGCGGTCTACGCGGCGCCGGAGGACTGGTCCGGCGACGGCGCCGACGGGGCACTGCGGGCCCGCATCCGGCGGGCCTGCGCCGAGCTGGCCGAGCAGGTGGACCGCCGCCCGGTCGCGACCGGCCCGGCCGACCCGTTCGCCCTCACCACCAGCTTCGAGGACCTGCTCGCCGGCCGCGACCCGGTCTGACCGGGCCGCCGCCGGCGGGTCTCACTCCGCCCGCTCGTACGGGTGGGCCACCAGCACCGGGCAGTGGGCGTGCTGCACCAGCGCCTGGCTGACCGACCCGAGCAGCAGCCCGGCGAAGCCGCCCCGACCCCGCGACCCGACCACCACCAGCGCCGCCTCCCCGCTCGCCTCGATCAGGGCCTGCTCCGGGGAGGCGGCCCGCACCGGCCGCTCGGCCACGGCCAGCACCGGATGGTCCACGCGTACCGCGGCCGCCGCCCTGGCCAGCAGCTCGGCCGAATCGGCCTGCCCGGCCGCCGCGGACTCGGCCGCCTCCTCCGGCACCGCCCCGGCCCGCTCGGGTGGCCGGACGTGCACCAGCACGAGGTCGGTGTCCCGCCGGGCCGCCTCGTCGGCGGCGAGCCGGACGGCCAGTTCCGCCGACGTCGAACCGTCCACGCCGACCAGCACCGGCCCATCCACCGGGATCGGCTGCTCGGCCGGGCGGACCACCAGCACCGGGCAGTGCCCGTGCTGGGCCACCTGGCCGCTGACCGAGCCGAGCAGCAGCCCGGCGAACCCGCCCACGCCCCGGCTGCCCACCACCACCAGGTCCGCCCGGCGGGACTCCTCGACCAGCGTCGCGCCGGGGCCGCCGGCCACCTGACGTACCTCCACCCGCAGGCCGGGATGCCGGTCGGTCAGGTCGCCGGCCACCTCTTCGAGCATCTTCTGCGCCGCCTCGGTGGGCGCCGGCACCCCGAGGTCGTACGGGTTGAGCGGCACGCCGTAGCCGAGCGGGTGCAGGTAGCCGTGCACCAGGTGCAGTGGCCGGGACCGCTGGACGGCCGCCCGCGCGGCGTGCTCGGCGGCGATCAGGCTGGTGGGCGATCCGTCGACCCCCACCACGACAGGTCGGTTCATCGGATTCCCTTCGATCGGCTCGGCCGTTGTCGACGACCTCTGCCCCTGGATCGCATGTGCCCCGAATTCCCCGCGTCGATACCCCCGAGGTTCGGCCCGCCGGACGGTCGTCCGCGCCCCGGTGGGGGAGATGCTCCGCGCGCACCCCTTCCTCGCCGGCCTGCCCGAGCGGTGGCTGCCCGGTGGACCGGCTTCAGGCCGCCCGGGTCCGCCTGCTGGAGCGGTACGACTACCCGACCGCGCTGCCGCCCACCGGCTGACCCGGCGTCTGCCGGTGGACGATCAGCTCGTCCACCTCCAGCCGACCGATCCGCAGCTCCTTGACGACCGCCCGGCGGATCGCCAGCCGGCCGATCGCCATCGTGCCGATCGCCACGGCACCGAGTGCCGCCGCGGCGAGCGCCAGGGGCGCGGCCGCCGTCGGACCCAGGGCGCGTGGGCCGGCCACCTTCGGGCCGGTGACGGAGACTCTCATACCCAGCGGACCTGCCGGCCAGTGCCGGCGCTGACACATCCTGTTCATCCGACGATCCTCCGATCCACGTGGTCCGTCCGGCGCCGGTCCGGACGCCGGTCCACCGCCCGGGTGACGGCCGCGGGCTCCGGGCCTGTCGCCGGGTCCGCGTATCCTCCGGCGGTGACCTGTGAGGTGCGGCTCCGCCCGGTGCGCGACGATGATCTGCCCGCGTTCTTTCGCCACGAGCAGGATCCGCAGGCCAACTGGATGGCCGCGTTCGGTCCGAAGGACCCGGCCGACCGGGCCGCCTTCGACGACCACTGGGCGCGCATCCGCGCCGATCCGCGCATCGTCCCCCGCACCGTGACGGTCGACGGCGAGGTCGTCGGGCGCGTGGTCGCCTTCCCGGTGGGGGAGCGCACCGAGGTCAGCTACTGGATCGACCCGCGCCGCTGGGGCCGGGGCCACGCCACCGCCGCGCTCGCCGCGCTGCTGCGCGAGCTGCCGCAGCGCCCGGTGTACGCCCGCGCCGCCAAGGACAACGCCGCCTCGCTCGCCGTGCTCCGCAAGTGCGGCTTCGTCGTGGTCGGCGAGGACTCCGGGTACGCCGACGGCCGCGGCACCGAGGTCGAGGAGTACGTGCTGGAGCTGCCCCGGGAGGCGGTTGACCAGCGGGACCGCTAGTCTCCCCCGGGTGAACTGGCTGGAACTCCTCGGCTGGGCCGGCTCCGCGCTGCTGGTCTGGTCGCTGCTGCAGACGCGGATCCTGCGGCTGCGGGCCCTCAACCTGGTCGGCTGCCTCATCCTGATCGGCTACAACGCCGCCGTGTACGTGTGGCCCATGGTCGGGCTGAACGTGGTGCTCGCCGTGATCAACGTCTGGTACCTGCGGAAGCTGCTGGCCACCCGGCACGACGAGCAGACGTACCAGGTGGTCGAGGTGGCCACCGGGGACGGGTTCCTGGCCCACACGCTGCGGGTGCACGCCGCCGACATCGCCCGGTTCAACCCCGACTTCCGCTGGGACCCGGCCGCCGCGGACCGCTCGGCGTTCCTGGTGGTCCGCGCCGACGAGGTGGTCGGCGTGGTGGTGTCGCACGCCGAGGCCGGCGGGGTGGCCCAGATCGACCTGGACTACGTCACCCCGCCGTTCCGTGACTTCACCCCGGGCGAGTTCGTCTACCGGCGCAGCCGCCTCTTCACCGACCGCGGCTTCCGCCGGGTGGTCAGCCCGCCCGGCATGGTCGCCCCGTACTACCACCGGCTCGGCTTCCAGCGCATGGGTGACGCGTACGTGCTGGACCTGCCCGTGTCCCCGGCCGGCCAGCCCGGGTAGCCGGGGAGCGGTTCCGGCGTGGTCCTCGACGGCGAGCGTGGCTGGCCCCGTCCGGTCGGGGTCAGCCGGTGACGTCCGGCGGCTCCCCTGGCGGGCCGAACGGGAAGCCCGGCACCGGCGGGCGGAGCTGCACCCGGTCGGTGGGGAGCTGGTGGGTGCTCCGGCCGAGGACCCGTGCGACGGCCCGCAGCAGCCACGGCCCCGACGGGTGCAGCTCGGGTCCGACCAGGCGCCCGATCACCCGGGTCCACCAGTGGCCGGCGATGATCACGTCGGTGATCCGCAGCCGGTCCGGCGGCCAGCCGCCGCGCACCACCACGTCGATCACCCGACCCAGCCGCCGCCCGTGCAGGTCGTATGCCATCCGGCCGAGCAGCTCACCGGCTCGCACGGTGCGCCCCCGGGATCCGGTCGATGATGCGCCGGCGCAGCCAGGTCTCCATCGGGGGCGGGGGCAGGTCGGCGGCCCGGCAGCGCAGGCGTATTGCGCTGTCCACCCCGGCGACCTGGGTGAGCGGGATGCGCCGCGGCGGCACCGGCGTCTGCTCGGCGAACCGCTCGGCGACCGACACCAGGAACCGCCCGACCCGGCCGCCGAGCCGCCGCCCCAGCACGCCCTGCCCGGAGAGCAGGCAGTCCACGTAGGGAACCCCGTCGGCGTCGACCGCGAACGCGATGTCGTCGACCCGGCCGACCAGCCGGCCCTCCCGGTCGACGATCTGCTGGTCGAGCACCTGCTTGGCGAGTTGGAGCCTCATCGTCCCATCCTCGTGATGATCGCCAGCGGGATCGCCGCCACCGACGCGGCGACGATGAGCAGCAGGACCACGACCCCGAGCAGGTTCGTCCACCGGCCGTTGACGCGGTCGCCCAGGTAGTTGCGGTCGTTCGCCACGACGAGGATCGGCAGGTACGTCAGTGGCAGCACCACCGCGCTGAGCACCAGCATGTACTCGGTGAGCTGCACCGGGTCGATGGTGGTCATCAGCGCCAGCACGCCGAGCAGCATGCTGACCAGCAGGACGGTGTGGAACCGGGCCGCCTCCCGCGGGCTGATGCGTTTGCCCCACTGCCAGCCGAAGTACTGGGCCACCGCGTACGCGGCGGATAAGCCGGTCTCCAGCGCCGCGCCGAAGGTGACCGCGAAGAACGCCAGCACCGCGACCGCCAGCCCGGCCCCGCCCAGCGCGGTCGCCACCGGCCGGGCCACCTGGTCGAGGCTGTTCAGCGATGTTCCGGAGGGGTGGTACGCCACCGCCGCGACGGCGATCAACGACAACGCCAGGAAACCGCCGACCGGGAAGCCGATCAGCACGTTCGACCGCGCGTTGGCCAGGTCGGCAACGCTCCACCGCTCCTCCACCCCGCCCGAGGAGAAGAAGAAAACCTCGTACGGGCTGACCGTGGAGGCGAACAACGCCACCGCCACGAACCAGTAGACCGACCAGCCCGACCCGGCGGAGCTGATGTGCAGCGCCCCGTGGCCGAGCCGCGCCCAGTCGGTGGGGAGGGCGAACAGTGCGACGGCGAACACCAGCAGGGCCAGCCCGGCTAGGCCGAAGATCCGTTCCATCAGCTCGAAGCGCAGCCGCCACAGCACCAGCCAGACCGCGACCGCGGCCACCGGCACCCAGAGCAGGTAGCTGAGCCCGGTCGCCAACTGCAGCGCCAGGGCCACCCCGCCCAGCTCCGCGGCGAGGGTGATCACCGTGACCAGGTACGAGGCGACCAGGTTGAGCAGCGCCACCCGCGGCCCCAGCCGCTCCCGGACCAGGTCGAACACCGCCCGGCCGCTCACCGCCGCGATCCGTCCGGCCATCTCCGCGTACGCGCAGATGCCCAGCACCCCGACGAGCAGCACCCACGCGTGGGCCATCCCGAAGCGGGCGCCGGCCTGACTCGCCGCCACCAGGTCACCGATGTCGACGAAGCCGCCGATGGCGGACAGGATGCCGAGAGTGGCGGCGAGGAGCTTCCTCACGTCGGGCCAGCAGCGGGCGGTCTCATCGACGCGACGATATCGGCGTCAGCTATCTCTTTTCGGGCGAATCGACCAGGCCGTCGACCCGGACCTCGGTCAGGCGGCGGTGAGGTTCTGCAGGCGCACCTGGCCGCGCGAGACCAGCCGGCCGTCCCCGTCGGTGATCTCCACCTGCCACAGCTGCTGGCTCCGGCCCCGGTGGATCGGGGTGCCCACCGCGGTCAGCTCGCCGTCCCGCACCGCGCGCAGGAAGTCGGTCTGGTTGGACACGCCCACCACCTGGCCTTTGTTGCCCAGCCAGAGCGCCCCACCGACGCTGGCCGCGGTCTCCACCACCGAGCAGTAGACCCCGCCGTGCTGGATCCCGTACGGCTGGTGCAGCTCCGGGCGGACCTGCCAGCGGATCACCACCCGGTCGCCGCTGACCTCGTCGAACTTCAGGCCCAGCAGGGCCGCGAAGCCCCCGGTCAGGTCCGGCATCTCCATGACAGCCCCTCCTCGCCCTCGCTGGAGCGCAGCCTAGCCGCCTCGGCGTGGGCAAACCCGGTACGGGTCCGGGCCGGTGATGGGGGAGAATCGGTAGCCGTGACCGACAGCAACCTCCCGCAGGGGCGGGACTCCCTGACCGAAGACCTGCTGTGGCGGGGCCTGATCCAGGACTCGACCGGCCTCGACGAGCTGCGCGAACTGCTCGACGGCGGGGCGGCCACCTTCTATGTGGGCTTCGATCCGACCGCGCCCAGCCTGCACGTCGGCCACCTCATGCAGGTCATCACCGCGCGTCGACTCCAGCTCGCCGGGCACCGTCCGCTGCTGCTGGTTGGCGGCGCCACCGGCCAGATCGGGGACCCGAAGGAGACCGCCGAACGGACCCTCAACCCGCCCGAGGTGGTGGCCGGCTGGGTGCAGCGCATCCACGACCAGCTCGCCCCGTTCGTCTCGTACACCGGGGAGAACGCGGCCCGGCTGGTCAACAACCTGGACTGGACCGGCGAGATGTTGGTGGTCGAGTTCCTCCGGGACGTCGGCAAGCACTTCCCGGTGAACAAGATGCTGGCCCGCGAGGTGGTCAAGGCCCGGCTGGAGACCGGCATCAGCTTCACCGAGTTCAGCTACCAGCTCCTGCAGGCCAACGACTTCTTCGAACTGCACCGCCGGCATGGCTGCCAGCTCCAGTACGGCGGCTCGGACCAGTGGGGCAACATCACCGCCGGGGTCGACTACATCCGCCGGCGGGGCGCCGGCCCCGTGGAGGCCTTCACCACGCCGCTGGTCACCAAGTCGGACGGCACCAAGTTCGGCAAGACCGAGGGCGGCAGCATATGGCTCGACCCGGAGATGACCAGCCCCTACGCCTTCTACCAGTTCTGGGTCAACGCCGACGACCGCGACGTCGTCCGCTACCTGCGCTACTTCAGCTTCCGCTCCCGGCAGGAACTGGAGGAGCTGGAGAAGGCGACGGCGGAACGGCCGCAGGCGCGCCTCGCCCAGCGGGCGCTCGCCGAGGAGTTGACCGCGCTGGTGCACGGCGAGCGGGAGATGGCCCAGGCGGTCGCGGCCAGCCAGGCGCTCTTCGGCCGTGGCTCGCTCGAGGAGCTGACCCCGGTGACCCTGCGCGCCGCGTTGACCGAGGCCGGTCTGGTCCACCTGGCCGAGCTGCCGGACGTCGCCGGGTTGCTCAAGGAGTCCGGGCTGGTGCCGAGCATGAAGGAGGCACGGCGGGTGATCACCGAGGGCGGCGCGTACGTCAACAACGTCCGGGTGACCGACGTCGACGCGACGGTCTCCACCGACGACCTGTTGCACGGGCGGTACCTGGTGCTGCGCCGGGGCAAGCGTTCCTTCGCCGGGGTTGAGCTGCGTAAATAGTCGTATTTCGACGGTGTGACGCGGGACGCGCCCAGCGGATTTGACGATCAAACCGCTGGGCGCGTAACTTTCTCTCTGCCAGCGCGGAACGGACGAAACAGGGCGAGCAGCCCTGAAGGCCGGAGCGCGGGAATGACCGACAGGTCCAGTTGGTTCACCCCATCGGATCTGAGGCCCGGGTGGTGCCCCGGATTCGCCGCAAGGCGGATTTGGCGAGGCGGAACCGACCGGGTAAGGTTATCGGCCGGCAGGGAAACGGACGAGCAAGCGGGAGACCGCAGCGGCCGTCCTGCCGAAATCCACGAGGCGCCCGGCGCGAGTCGGTCGAATCGCGGTGCCCGGCAAAAGGGTGGAAGCGCGACGAACCGCCACACAGCGGTTTGACAGGGCAGAAACCACCG